>DATEDY010000252.1:0-5306 GCA_035281405.1 Flavobacterium sp. | reverse complement strand
TTAAATAAGTCAAAATCTTTATTATGAATTTACACGAGTATCAAGGAAAACAAATATTAGCTAGCTACGGAGTACGTGTGCAACGTGGTTATGTAGCAAATAACGCTGAAGAAGCGGTTGCAAAAGCGAAACAACTTACAGCTGAAACAGGTACGGGTTGGCATGTAATTAAAGCTCAAATTCACGCTGGTGGACGCGGAAAAGGTGGAGGAGTTAAATTAGCTAAAAATTTAGACCAAGTGCAGGAAATTGCAGGTCAGATTATTGGTATGGATTTAATTACACCTCAAACACCTCCAACAGGTAAAAGAGTACACAAAGTATTAGTAGCTGAAGATGTTTACTATCCTGGAGAAAGTGAAACAAAAGAGTTCTACATGTCAGTTTTATTAAATCGTGGTAAAGGACGTAACATGATCATGTATTCTACCGAAGGTGGAATGGATATCGAAGAAGTTGCTGAACACACACCGCATTTAATTTTTACTGAAGAAATTGACCCGGCTATCGGATTGCAAGGTTTTCAAGCTAGAAGGGTAGCTTTTAACTTAGGATTGTCTGGTGATGCTTTCAAAGAAATGGTGAAATTCGTTGCTGCTTTATACAATGCTTATATTGGTTCAGATGCTTCTATGTTTGAAATCAACCCAGTATTGAAAACTTCAGATAACAAAATCATGGCAGTTGATGCTAAAGTTTCTTTAGATGACAATGCTTTATTCCGTCATACAGATTTAGCTGAAATGCGTGATATCACTGAAGAGCGTCCAATCGAAGTTGAAGCTAAAGAAGCTGGATTGAACTATGTGGATCTTGATGGAACTGTAGGTTGTATGGTAAACGGTGCTGGTTTGGCAATGGCTACCATGGACTTAATTAAATATGCAGGTTATGAGCCGGCAAACTTCCTTGACGTAGGAGGAACTGCTGATGCTAAACGTGTTGAAACGGCTTTCCGTATCATCTTAAAAGACCCGAATGTAAAAGCAATCTTAATCAATATCTTTGGTGGTATCGTTCGTTGTGATCGTGTAGCTCAAGGTGTTGTTGATGCTTATAAAAACATGGGTGATGAAATTAAAGTGCCAATCATCGTTCGTTTGCAAGGAACAAATGCTGAAATCGCTAAAGAATTAATTGATAATTCTGGAATGCCGATTTTATCTGCAGTACAATTCCAAGAAGCAGCTGATCAAGTGAAAGCAGCTTTATCGTAAATAAAAGAATATTTTATAGAATATAAACCCAAGCATAAGCTTGGGTTTTTTGTTTTTGATTGAATCACTTCATTTGAATTATTCGCAATGTTATGCCAGTGTTACGGCTTTGTTTTTAATTTTCTATTGTATTTTAACAATAATGCTAAGAATATTTGGCATGATTCTCTTTTGGTTTTGAAGTAGTGTCAAAGTTTTACGTTCTGCCTTTTCTGATGAGGTATTGTAAGGTTATCTTTACTTTAAGTAATTGATTTGTAGTAGTTTTTTTGCAATAGGTGCAATAATTTTGCCTTGCAATCAAATAAAATAGCACACAATGAAAAAAGCAGTAAAATTTTCAATTTTGGTATTCTTAATGAGTACAAGTATGGTATTTGCTAATGGAACTTCTCCAGTAGAAGATTTTCCAAAAGCGATGAAGGAAATTACAGCGTATCTATACGAGGCAATTGGTGAAGATGTTATTGAAGGTCAAAAGTCGGTTAATGTGGTTTTTACCGTTAATGCTGATAACGAAATAATCGTTTTGGATGTAAGAACATCAGATAAAGTATTCAAAGGTTATGTAAAAGGTATCTTGAATAATAAAGAATTGAGTGCCGGTGATTTGATTCCGGGTAAACAATATACGTTCAAAGTAGTAGTAAAGTAGTATATACTAAAAATAAAAACTCCTGATGATGAATCAGGAGTTTTTTTTATGATGTTAACTAGTCTGTTTTTATTTCCTTTTTTAATATCCCTTTTAAGGTTATTAATCCTGTAATACCTGCAAGTAATGAAGCAAGAATAATGTATAATTTTGCGTTGTTGATGGCAATGGTGTCTGTAAATGCTAAAAGTGTGACAAAAATCGACATGGTAAAGCCAATACCACCTAAAATTCCAACACCAAAAACGGAAGGCCATGTTAATCCATCAGTAAGTTGTGCTAATTTTGACTTGACAGCTACATATGAAAAGAGTGTAATTCCAAGTGGTTTTCCGATAACAAGCCCTAGCACAATGCCAATTGCATATGAAGGAATTGCATTTCCGTTGTCAAAATTCACTGCAATTGCTGTATTAGCCAGAGCGAAAACAGGAAGAATAATAAAAGCTACAGGTTGATGTAGTTTGTGTTCTAGTTGATAAGAAATGGATTTTTCCTCTCCTTTTTGAAACGGAATGGCAAATGCTAATAAAACTCCTGTAATTGTGGCGTGAACACCAGAATGCAGCATACAATACCACATGATTATTCCTAGAATAAGGTAAATCCATAATTGGTATATTTTCATTCTATTCATGACGAGTAACACACCAAAAATTCCCATTGCAACCAGTAGGTAGGTAATGTTCATTTCTTTGGTATAGAAAAAAGCAATAATCAAAATGGCGCCTAAATCATCAATTACAGCTAATGCGGTTAGAAATACCTTTAATGCGGTTGGGACTTTGTTGCCTAAAAGCGATAAAATACCAATGGCAAAAGCAATATCAGTAGCCATTGGGATACCTATTCCGTTTTGATATGGCGTATTTTGATTGAAAAGATAGTAAATCAATGCGGGTATGACCATGCCTCCTAAAGCTCCCATAACAGGCAACATGGCGTTTCTGATATTCGCTAATTCGCCAATATAGATTTCACGCTCGAGTTCCAAACCAATGAGTAAAAAGAAAATAGCCATCAATCCATCGTTAATTACATGTTCTAAGGACATGCTGCCTATTTTCATATGCCAGAAGTTAGTATAAGCTTCGCTAAAAACGGAATTGGCTAAAAAAATAGAGATGCAAGTGCAAATGAGTAAGATGATTCCTCCTGATTTTTCGCTTTCAAAAAAGGAAGTAAATAATTTCGTGGCTTTCATTTTAGTTTTTTAAGGTAAAAATAATGTCTAAATTTACAATAATATTAGTAAAGAAGTATGGCGGTTTTAAAGAAAGTGAAGAAGCAAAAGACAAATAAGCACACAGGATTTGGTTCTAATGCGGCTAATTATGGTGGTCGGTTTATCAATAAAGACGGGAGTGCCAATATTAAAAAAGTTGGTATCGGTATTATTGAAAGAACCAGCTGGTATCACACTATGTTGAATATCAAGCGATGGAAGTTCATGTTGACTATTTTTGTTTTTTATGGGGTGGTTAATTTCTTGTTTGCTTGTATATATTGTATCATTGGTGTTGATCATTTGAATGGAATTGTTGCGACGACACCTTCGGAACAGTTTGGTCAAGCTTTCTTCTTTAGTGCCCAAACGTTTACAACTGTAGGTTATGGACACATTAGTCCAAGTGGTTTTTGGGCGAGTTTTGTGGCTTCAGTGGAAGCGTTATTCGGATTGCTGAGTTTCGCTATTGCAACGGGATTATTTTACGGAAGATTTAGTAAGCCTAAAGCACATATTCTTTTTTCTGAAAATGCCATAATCGCTCCATTTCAAGATGGTAAAGCACTGATGATGCGTATAACACCTTATAAAAACACAAATCTAACAGAGGCGGAAGCCAAAGTAACACTTGGAATGAGGGTGAAAGAAAACGGACAGGAATTCAATAAATTCTTCACATTGGATTTGGAATACGATAAAATTAATGCACTAACATTAAGTTGGACATTAGTACATCCGATAACGGAAGAAAGTCCGCTGTACGGTTTTAGCGAAGAAGATTTTAAAAATCAAAAAGGGGAACTTTTATTATTTGTAAAAGCGTTTGATGAAATGTTTAGCAATACCGTGGCAATACGTACTTCGTATGTTTTTAATGAAATTGTCTATGGTGCCAAATTTATTCAGATGTTCGAAAATAGCCACAACGACAAAACGGTCTTGTATGTTGACAAGTTAAATGATTATGAAAAGGTAGCGCTATAAATTTTACTGAAGTTTATAGTCGATGGTAACATTTACTTTTTTAGCTACTTTGCTTCTGACAAGTAAGGGAAGCTCAATGCTAAAATCATCGGTGTTTAAATTGAAATTTGAAAATAAGGATATGCTATTGTCATTTTTTGAAATTTTCGCAATAATGCTGATTTCTTTTGATTTACCATGTATTTCCATTGTTCCGTTAATGGTGAAATCTTGCTTTTGAGCACTTAGCTGATTAATGTCAAAATTGGCAATCTTTCCTTTAAATACTCCTTTAGGGTATTTGTCGCTTTCCATGTAGTTTTCGTTGAAATGTTCTTCCATTAAAGCTAATCTGAACTGAAATCCTTTCATGAAAACAAGCCCGACAATTTCTCCTGTTTTAGTGTTTAAAACACAACCCGAATTTTTATTGGTTGCTTTTACCTCTTCAAATGAAGGTACTGATGCTTCAAATGTGGTTATCCCGGTTTTGGTTAACACTTTGTCTTGAGCAACCATGTTACTGAAAGCAATCGTACTGAATAATAAGGATAGTAAATATTTCATGTTTGCCGTTTTTAAAGTGTTTTAAAAATCAGTCTGCAAATCCGTCATCTCTCCATTTTATAATAAGATCAATGCTGCTTTGTGGTAATCTCGTTCCTCCATTGGGCATCATGCCGTCAGCACCTTGAGGTCTTGATATTCGGTCTAATAATCCTCTGTTTTCAATAGCGTTTCTCACGTCAAGTAATGTAATCAAAGACATTGGGGCGCCGTTTTGAGGAGGATTGGTATGGCAAAATAAACAGTTGTTTTCAATGATGGGTTTTACATCAGAAGCATAAGAAACTATTTCGGGAACAGGATTCGTTAAATCAGATTCGCTGTCACTCACACAGCCCAAAAATGGTAAAGCAAAAAATAAACTGAGTATTTTTTTCATACAAAACTAAATTAGTTTTAACTTTATTTAAAATTAACTCAAATTAACGAAATAATAATAAAAATAGTGTTAAATTTGGTGAAAATGAGTAATTTGTATGAAAAGAAAAAACGCTTTTTTACTATTCATAATTGTATTATTAAGCCCAATTGAAATCTTTTCTCAATCGGATGTTTTTGAAGTGGCTAGGACTGGAACAGTTGACCAGATGAAGACATTATCAGCGAGTAACCCTGATGTTGTTAACGCACTGAATGATGAAGGAAACTCGCCTTTAATTATTGCTTGTTATAAAGG
>DATEDY010000251.1:0-3629 GCA_035281405.1 Flavobacterium sp. | reverse complement strand
AGCAGGTAAAATTTTAGTAAAAATCCCTCGTCGTTCTTCGAAAGCAGGCGATATCACCGGAGGTTTACCAAGAATTACCGAGTTGCTAGAGGCTCGTAATCCTTCTAACCCAGCTGTAGTTTCTGAAATCGACGGTGTTGTATCTTTCGGTAAAATCAAAAGAGGTAACCGTGAAATCGTTATCGAATCTAAATTTGGTGAAATCAAGAAATACTTGGTGAAATTATCAAACCAAATCTTAGTACAAGAAAATGACTTCGTAAGAGCGGGTATGCCACTTTCTGATGGTGCTATCACTCCGGAAGATATCTTAAGAATTCAAGGTCCGGCTGCTGTTCAACAGTATTTGGTGAATGAAATTCAAGAGGTATACCGTTTACAAGGGGTAAAAATTAACGATAAACACTTCGAGGTGGTTATCCGTCAAATGATGCGTAAAGTTCAGGTTCAAGATCCTGGAGATACGTTATTCCTTGAAGAGCAATTAATCCATACGAAAGACTTCATTTCTGAAAATGATAAATTATACGGAATGAAAGTGGTGGAAGATGCAGGTGACTCTGTGAACCTGAAACCAGGTCAGATTGTTACTGCTCGCGAATTACGTGATGAAAACTCATTACTGAAACGTGAAGATAAAAACTTAGTATCAGCTCGTGAAGTAATCACAGCTACTGCGACTCCAATACTTCAGGGTATTACAAGAGCGTCGTTACAAACTAAGTCGTTCATCTCTGCAGCATCATTCCAGGAAACTACTAAAGTATTAAACGAAGCTGCTGTAGCAGGTAAAGTTGATACGTTAGAAGGTCTTAAAGAAAATGTAATTGTAGGTCACAGAATCCCAGCCGGTACAGGTATGAGAGACTATGATAACACAATTGTAGGTTCTAAAGAAGAGTATGATGAATTAATGATCACTAAAGAAGAATATAATTATTAATAATTAATTTTTCTGACTATATTTATAAAGCCTAACAGTAACTTTACTGTTAGGTTTTTTTAATGTTAAAATGTAAAGAAAATGAACAATCCAATCAATCCGGAAGGACAAATCAATATCGAATTAGACGAAGCTACTGCAGAAGGAATCTACTCTAACTTAGCTATTATCAATCATTCTAACACCGAGTTTGTAATTGACTACATCAACATCATGCCGGGTGTGCCGAAAGCTAAAGTGAAATCAAGAATCATCCTGACACCGCAACACGCAAAGCGTTTGGTGAAAGCCTTAGCCGAAAACATCAGCCGCTTTGAAAGCGCTCACGGTGAAATCAAAGAAATCGATCAGGCTCCCATTCCATTAAACTTCGGTCCTACAGGACAAGCGTAGTGCAACTCTAAATTGACATTCCGAAGAAGGAGAAACCTCTTTAAAGATTATAATTAGTAGAGCTATCTATTGAGTTAAATAAAAAGCGACCAATCGGTCGCTTTTTATTTGTTGTACTATTTTTATGTTGACTGAATAGTAAAAGTTGTTAAGCTTTCAGTAACTCTTGTTAGGCCTCGTGTAAAGGGTGTTGTACTTCATGCATTAGGTGTTGGTTCTTGTGTGAAAGGTGTTGGCAATTGTGTATTTAGTGTTGGGCTTTGTGTAAAGAGCGTTACGTCTTGTGTAAAAAGTGTTAGGCGTTGTGTGTTTGGTGTTGAAGCAGGTGCATTTAGTGTTAAGATGTAGGAACCGATAGTTAAATGCTGATTTCTATAAAGAAAAAAGACAATGCGTTGTAATAACAAAACATTGTCTCTTATTTAAAATGATATAGTAATGATTTATCAAATCGATTGTTTTACTGAAGGCTCTTGGGTAGTAAGTGAACCACTAACAACAAACAATAAACCGATAACAATAAACCTTTACTCAAACTCCGATGTGAAAAACAACTTCACGCTCGGATATTTGCTCTGTGTCATCTGAATAGAGAAGTCTGAATCAGCTAAGAAAACCAATTGTCCGTACTTGTCTTTCGCTAAAAACTTCTGTTTGATACGTTTGAATTCAGCAAACTCCTCATTCTTAGGATCTTCTGGCTTAACCCAACACGCTTTGAAAGCAGGGAAGTTCTCATACGTACATTTAGCACCGTACTCGTGCTCTAAACGGTATTGGATAACCTCATATTGTAGTGCTCCAACGGTTCCGATTACTTTTCTGTTGTTCATTTCCAATGTAAACAGCTGTGCAACTCCTTCATCCATCAACTGATCAACGCCTTTGTCCAATTGCTTGGCTTTTAACGGATCGGCATTGTTGATGTAACGAAAATGCTCCGGCGAGAAACTCGGAATTCCTTTGAAACTCATTTGTTCGCCTTCGGTTAACGTATCTCCAATCTTGAAGTTTCCGGTATCATGTAATCCTACAATGTCTCCAGGATAGGAAATGTCTACAATTTCTTTCTTTTCTGCGAAAAAGGCATTCGGACTAGAGAATTTTAAATTCTTTCCTTGTCTGACATGTAAATAAGGTTTGTTTCTTTCAAATGTTCCCGAAACAATTTTTATGAAAGCCAAACGGTCTCTGTGCTTCGGATCCATATTGGCGTGAATTTTAAATACAAACCCGGAGAATTTGGTCTCGTCCGGTTTTACTTCACGGGTATCCGAATCTTTTGGTCTTGGTGTTGGCGCGATGTCCACAAAACAATCCAACAATTCACGAACTCCGAAATTATTTAATGCTGAACCGAAGAATACAGGCTGTAATTGCCCGGCTAAATAAGCCTCTCTGTCAAAAGGAGGATATACTTCACTGATTAATTCTAATTCTTCGCGTAATTTGTTGGCTGGTTTTTCACCAATTATCTTTTCTAATTCAGGATTGTCAACGTCTTCAAAAGCAATGGTTTCTTCGATGTTCTTTCTGCTGTCGCCTTCAAATAAATTGATGTTCTTTTCCCAAATATTGTAAATTCCCTGGAAATCATAACCCATACCAATAGGGAAACTTAATGGGGTAACATGAAGTCCTAATTTCTTTTCTACTTCATCCATCAAGTCAAACGCGTCTTTACCTTCACGGTCTAATTTGTTGATGAATACAATTATAGGAATATGACGCATACGACATACTTCTACCAGTTTCTCTGTTTGTTCCTCAACTCCTTTTGCCACGTCAACAACAACAATAACACTGTCAACAGCAGTTAATGTTCTGAAAGTGTCTTCAGCAAAATCCTTGTGACCCGGTGTATCTAGAATGTTGATTTTTTTGTCCTTGTAATTGAACGCTAATACTGATGTAGCTACCGAGATCCCTCTCTGACGCTCAATTTCCATGAAATCGGAAGTGGCTCCTTTTTTAATCTTGTTGCTCTTTACCGCTCCGGCTTCCTGGATGGCACCTCCAAATAAAAGCAGCTTTTCTGTTAAAGTGGTTTTACCAGCATCGGGGTGCGATATAATGCCAAATGTTCTTCGACGTTGTATTTCTTTTATAAAACTCATAGTATCATTCTAAAAATCGTTTGCAAAAGTACTGATTTTCGTTAATAATTTTTTGTTAATACACGTTATTATAGTTGGATAATATAACCGAATTGCTATTTTTGTTCGTTATTAAAAAAACCAACCCAAAAACGACCTCATTAAATTAAGGAATATGAAGTTTAATAAATTAATTT
>DATEDY010000250.1:0-4595 GCA_035281405.1 Flavobacterium sp. | reverse complement strand
ATCTGAACCAGAAAAACCCTTTTAACTTCTCTTTAAAAAACAAATTCCAATGTGGTGTAAAAAACGCGAGGTTCTGACGGAATAATCCCCGGGCCAGGATATCCGGTAGCTCTTCTTGTGAAATACCAGTTGTTTGTTACGTTATTGATTCCTGCTTCCAATTTGAATCGTTTCCATTTATATGAAGCTGAAAAGTCCATTACATAGTACGAAGGGATCTCTCCGAAAATACCATAAGTATTATCATTAGCATCTGTTGGTCTATTATAAGCATCTGTAAATTGAGAAGAAACATACGTCAACTGTGTACTGGTTAAAAAGTTTTTATAACCCACACCCATACCCATTTTAACATTGTATAATGGTACGAATTCCACTTTATTCCCTTTCACATTCGGTCTGTCGGATTTTAAATATTCCGATTGAGTAATGGACGTATTTGAGAAAATTTCCCAAGCTAAATTTTCATTACCTTTAAAAAACACTTTTTGTAAATTCCAGTTGATGATGGATTCCAATCCGTAAGTGATTCCTGTTCCCACATTATCTCTTAAGCGAACGGTTGTATTTGAGCCATCAGGGTTTTGAGCTTCAAATTCTCCAATTTTATCATCATAATACAAACCAAAAGCACTTACATCAAAAGCAATCGTATTACCGATTCTACCCCTTGCACCAATATCAGAGCTGTATCCTTTTTCGTCTGTAATATTTTCATCAATAGCCTGACCAGCACTTGCCGTTCTGATATCATTAAAGGTAACCGAACGGTAGTTTTGCGAAACATTCCCGTAAAACTCCACACTATTCTCTTTCGGTTTATAGCTTAATCCTACTCCCAACAAGAGGAAGTTTCTCTCTTTTACATTATTTTCAGTAAAAGTCTCATCCAAAATAATATTACCTGCAAGGTCACGATTAATCCTTCTATAACTACCGTTAGCCTGAGTTTTAATCATTTCATAACGGAAGCCAGGTGTTATGGAGAATGTTGGCGACATTTTGAAAATATTTTCTCCAAACACAGCCACATTCAAGTTAGGAAATTTATAAGACGATTGCGTTCCATAAGTTGGAAATTCATCTGTAGCCAAATCAAAATTGGCATCGCTACCTGAACTACCCGGCCCTTGAAGTCCTGAGTTATCTGATTGGTAGTATTTGGCACCAATTAAGAAAGCACTGTTATTCCCAAGAAGATTGTATTTCTTCAAGTACCGTGTTTCCACACCCCAGTTTACAAATTCACCGATAATCAAATCCCTTTCGGTACCCGGAACATCGGCATTTGAAACACGGTTAGATCTAAACCCTAACGCCTTTCTCGAAGCATCCAATCCAAACAACTGTACAGAAATATCCGCATCATTATCAAACTTATGCTTAAATCGTAAGGCAAAAAGGTTCCAATCGATATCAAACCAGTTTCTGGAGCGGTTACTTTGTGTAGGATCCTGATTGAACATATAATCAGTCAAACCACCGGCTTGTTTCGCCAGATAATCAAAATGCGTATAATCAAAATGCAATGATGTCTTTGGTGTAAACTGATAATTCAAGTTGGCAAAGAATGTTTTGGCATCGAAATTAGAATTCGGGCGAAAACCATTCCCTTGCTTATAATTATAAAAAGAATAGTAACTGAATTTACCTTTCGTTCCGCTTAAACTAGTAAAATTAGAATAGAAATCATAAGTAGCACCTGTAAAACGAGTAGTGACTTCCATCTCCTTCTGAACTGGCTTTTTTAATTTAAAATTCACCATACCACCAAACTGCGTTCCGTATTGTAACGAAGCCGCACCGCGTACGATTTGAATTTCCTCCAAAGCTTCAGTAGGAGTTGCGTAATAACTTTCCGGGTAACCTAAAACATCAGCACTGATATCATAATCGTTTTGGCGTGTGTTAAAGTTAGACGTTCTGTTAGGATCCAATCCACGACCACCGATAGAGAGCTGTAAACCTCCATCATTACTTTCGTTGATGGTTAAACCCACCACTTGAGAGAAAATCTGACGCGCGTTATTGGTTGCTTTATTGGCTGTCAATTTATTCACCTGTACCACTTCGGTTTTCTTACCTGCATAAATGGCCGTTTCTTCAATATCTTTCAATTTGCGGATAGAAGAGAATTTATCGCGTTGTTTGATAATGACCACTTCAGATAAGTGCGTCAGTTTTTCCATAACGACCGTATTTTTAGTAGCGGAAGCTGAGAAAGATTTCTCCATCATTTGGTAATTGTCTTTGTAGAAAAACAACTGATGTTCCATGTTATCTTTTACGGGAATAACGAAATTACCCTCCTTATCCGTTACACTTTTGTAACCGATGGTTTTATCAAAAACCTCCACATATTCCAGTTTCATTCCATTTGAGGAAACCACCGTACCGGAGATGGCATTTTGAGCAAATCCTTTACAAGTTAATAACAATACAACTACTAAAAATTTATAATCCTTTAATTTCATCTGTGAATGGAAGTATCCAGGTTTTGTGTTTGAATGATTCTTTTTCTTTTGCCAAATCGACAGTTGGGTCAATATATTTCTGGCTTAAACGTCCGTTGAGCGCTACATAGCTCTCCACTCGGACTTCGGGGTTGGCATACCCCATTTTTTTATAATGATCGTGCAGAAAGTGTGCGTACTCTAAGATAAAATCAGGTTGAAAAGCCATTTGCTTCTCCTGAAAAGGCGTTAGAAATTCGCTATTTTCTACAAATATTGTCTGTTTAGTTTGTGCATCAGTAACTTTGAATTGGGTGTAGCCCGACTTTTCCATTAACATCACACGCCATGAGAATCGGAACCCTTCTTCGGTCCAGAACAACTCTTCAGGATAGGCCAGATAGCGGAAAGGGAAAACCAATTGAAACACCAACAATGCAGTTACAATATACATTTTGAGTTTGGATTCGGTAGTTTTAACTCTTTCGTTTTCGAATGCATTCGTATTGATTCGCAACCATTGCATTATCTTCTGTAATACCATTTTATGAAAATCGGAAGAAAAGAAAATAAGCGTACTGATAATCATTACGTAAGGGAAAACGCCTATTGGAAATAGCATTTTAGTAAAGACGTGGAAGAACACCACCAATATAAAACCGAAAATTCTAGTTCTTCTGTACAACAATAAAAACGGAATGGATAAATCATATATGGCACCACACCAGCTGAATGCAAAGTGTGCCCAGTTTTCTTTTAAGAACGGACCAACAATTGGCATTCCTGCATTCATGGGTAGCCACATTTTCAAAGGCATCGCTTCCATAAGCCAATCCGAATTGAGCTTTGCTAAACCAGCGTAGAAATATACAATTCCCAAGATAATCTTAATAGCATCGACGGTCCATTTCGGAACACGTTGGAAAGACAATTCCTTATTCTTATAAGCATCTACCGAATAGGATGCATTGGCAGGCAAAAACATCAGTAAGAAAGCCACTACCGAGATAAAATAGTAGTGATTCAGGTAGGTAGTTTTATCTATTAATTCGATGTAAGTGAAACTTAAAAAGAAAGTCGTTATGGCAATCTTGTATTTGTAACCGATAGCGACAAAAAGCGCAGACAAGCCACAAATAAAAAAGAGTACATAAGTAAAATCCCCTAATGGTTTCACCCATCCGAAGCCATAATAGGTAAAATGGAATTGCGGTTTAATATACATTTTCTCTATCCAGCCGAAGGAGGCGAAGCGGATAACACTAAAAAGCATCATTAAACCAAACGCCAGCCTGAAAAAAGCTAGCGTTGCGGTTTCTGTTGTAGTATTTAAATAGTTTTTAAACTGTTCAATCATGATTAGTCGCCATCAGCATCCACATAATCCACTGTGATATTCAAAGCCGGCATCATATCCGTTTTGAAATACACCACATTCCATTGCAACTGATCAAAAGCAGTAATCATTTTAGCGTTATCTGAAGAAACCTGTTGTGAAAAACTGTCATTTAGTTGTGCATTAGTGGTAAAAATCGTGGTAAACTGAGTGTTAATAATATCACTTAGTTTCTGACTATTCTTCATTACATTCAAGTAATCCAAATAGGCTTTTAAACCAGGTCCAGTTGTTGCAGATGCAAAATATTTACCGTTAAAGAAATCTTGAGTTGCTTTAACTCCTTCGTTCAATAACACTTTTGAAACATCATTTTTGTAATAGCCTTCCACTTTGTTAGCGAAAGTAGTACCACTAGAGTATACACCAGCAGGGATACCTACTTTACCGGCACGTACATTCTTTTCATAGTTTTTTACAAAGATGTTCACCATTCTGTTTACAGAACTAGTAACCGAGTTACCATTACTAGCGATGAATGTACCTCTGTAAGCACCTTTCCAGTCGTTTGTTAACACATCAGCATTTGTTTTTAATCTATTCATTAAATCCGCTAAATATTGTTTGTATTTAACCGCATTAGGATTAGTTGTGTAGAAACCAACGATAGCGGCATCATCGGCACCTAGACCATTGATCATATAATCCACGGCAGGAAACCCTTGCTTACTGATTTGTGTCAATGAACTCAAGACATAACCGCCATTAGCAATATTGGCATCAATTCCGGCTGCATCTGTCGGATA
>DATEDY010000249.1:0-2964 GCA_035281405.1 Flavobacterium sp. | reverse complement strand
TCTATTGAAAAAAGTTGCCCAGTTTCCATCGGAAATATCAAATTCATTATAGAAAGACACATACTTGGAGAGACGCTGCACAAACAGAATAAAATCTTCCTCCTTTCTTTCATCAATCAGAAAAAAATCGGTCTGAAGCGCGGGACGCACCCTGTCTGTTTGGGTAGTTCCCATCCCTTCATGTATGGATAATATGGTATTGCAGTTTTTCATTTTCCCTGATTATTATTTAATCTGTAGAAATTCATAATTAGTTTTAAGATCATCTGAATGTAATTCCCTATTCATTTAAGGTGATTTCACGAATGTTCCCTCTTCCATATAGAATGGGAATACGAAATTCTTTCTTGAATTTGTTGTCCTGATCTTATATACAATTTCAATTTTGATCAAGCCGTTATTGCCATCCTCTGTATGAAATTCAACTTCTAACAAATCAATCCTCGGTTCATAGTGAAGGATGGCATTTTGAACGATCCCTTTGATTTTGGTCAGCAATGTGACGGTAATATTTTCGTACAGCATAGCACTCAGATCACACCCGTAATCAGATCGCATTACACGTTCTTTCAGTTGGGTAGAGAGCAGGATATGCAAACTCTGATAAATATCTTCTTCATCTGAAACCGTTATAACCGTAGCTTTGTGGCTACTGAAAGTGGGAGGAAATCCCCATCCGGTCCCTAAAAATGATTTGTCTTTCATATTTTTTGATTTTTTAACCTCCAATGATTACTGTGGGACAGCCGGCTACAATAACACCTCCATGAGCTGTTGAATCTCCCATTCTTACAGCTGGTTTACCACCAATCATAACACTTGAAGAACCCGCAACCAAAGAATCAGTGGGTCCAGCACACACACAAGTATCACCAACAATCGATGCTGGCACACCGCCAATCATTACTGTAGCGTTTCCTCCCGGTAGCAAAGGACCACCCACGTGAGGTACGGTTCCGCTTACTAAGGGACAGGTATGCATATCTGTTGCTCTTGCTGCTGCTCCCATACTAATTCAGATTAATCATTGAACCTTTTAATTCCATTGGACCAGAAGCATTTCCGGAAATTTGCACACCTTCCATTTTGATATTGCCTTTGGCTTTCAAATTCAAATCTTTGGCGCTTTCTATGGTAATCCCCTGATCGTTCATGGTAATTTTATTTTTATTTTCATCTTCCAGTACAAACCCTTTCAGGTCGTCACTGATAGTTAATATATTTCCTTTTTTAGTACTGATTTCAATACTTTTCTTTTCATCATCCATGATGATTTTAGTACCTTCTTTAGTCACAAAACCTCTGAGATAATTTTCTTCTTTAATTGGAAAAGGCATGGCTTTGGTACTGCTGTAAAGACTGCCAAGTACAATAGGTGCATCCGGATTATTTCCAAGACAACCAACAATTACCTCATCCCCTATATTTGGGATAAAATAACTTCCCATTTCATTAGAAGCATTCATTGTGGCCAATCTTGCCCAGACACCTTCCCCTTTTTCAGAAAGAAGGGGCATTCTGACTTTTATTCTGAATTGATTACTGGGATCTTCCACAATTTGGGTTACAACACCTATTTGCAATCCATTGATCTTATTTGATTGTCCGGCTTCGGCGTGGCCATTGTTGTTCCCTGGTGTTGTGTTTTCAGTAAATGTTTTTTCACTTTCCAATCCGAAAGTATATTCTGTTTTCCAGCATCCTCCTTCGATATTGTGGGTTTCTTGAGTAATCAACAAAGGTCTGGCCTCTTTATCAGTAGTATCAATGGCTGGATTTACCTTATTAAAACCGATATAATCACCGACTTTAGCTTTCAGGTTACCGAAAGTGGTCACTTTACCATAAATGAAAGCAATATTGCTTCTCTCTACCGATGCATTAACTATCTTATCCTGTATCGGTTTGCTTACGGTTTGACTCAGTTTGATTTTATGATCATTCTCCTGGCCTTTTGTTGCATTGGTGGCAGTTGCTTTTTGGACCTCCTGCTTTTCAATATCCCAAGCTTCAAGAGTTACCGATGATTTTATCTTTTGCGGATCGGTTTTTCCTGAAAAAGCAAAAACATTGATACCGTTTTCTGCCATGTAAATAATCTCCTTTTTTTTATTGAGAATATCCACTCCTGAAAAATTGCCATTCCTCAATGCGATTGGCATCCCAACGGCGTCCAAATACCCTAATAAATAATCCCAAGGCGGTGTTGCTGTATTGTGTGTTATTTGCTCTTTACCCCAGTCTTTTCCTTGCAAAGTATCACTCAAGGTGAGTCCTTTAGTAAAAAGAGTCAGTTTATCTTCAAACGTCTGGTTGTTATTCTCGAGTTCTTTTGAGGGCAATGTAAGTTGATAACCTTTGTCTTTACATTCGATTTTAATGATACACTGTTCGTTATCTTCTTGAGTATCCAAAGATTTTATTATGCCTTTAAAGAAAGTCTCTGGTTTACCTTCAAAACTTATTTTTACTTCTATTTCTAAAAGCGGGTCTTCCGGCTTTCTGATGAATACATCTATAGGCAGTTTTTCATTTTTATCCTTATCTCTTTTAGAGGAAATAAAAGTAAACTTGGCAGAAGGAATTTTATTCAATTCAAAATGAATCGTTGCATCCTTTAACAAACTGTCTAAGCCGGTTTTATCACCACCGACAATAAATTCCAGTTTGAGTAAAGTTTCCGAAGGATAATATGGTTTAACAGTTGGCATTTGATTATTTGATTGGTGGGAATATTATATTTTCTCCTAATTGAAGCTGTCTAAAGCTCAGTAGTTTATTGTTTTTGGCAACATCTATGTAATAGTTGCTATTCTCATAAATGTCTTCTGCCAATAAGGTTAGTTTATCATTCATTTTCACCATCCGTTGGTGTGTTAAATCCGGAGAACTTTTATTCTCTTTAGCCACCATCAGTTTATAATCTATTGTTCCCTTAAAACCACATTTTACTTTAGCTCTGAT
>DATEDY010000248.1:0-4781 GCA_035281405.1 Flavobacterium sp. | reverse complement strand
AGATAGTTCAACAGGAATGAATTTGTTCGATGTGTATTCGGTTTCAGATATTGAAATCGTTAAAGCATCAGGATCTGATTTGTGGGATAAAAACGGAAAACACTATTTGGATTTATACGGAGGTCATGCCGTGATTTCCATTGGTCACACACATCCTCATTATGTTTCAAGCCTTACGGAACAGTTGCAGAAAATTGGTTTTTATTCCAATTCGATTGTGATTGATCAACAGAAGCAATTAGCAGCAAGATTAGGCCAACTTTCGGGTTATACCGATTATCAGTTGTTCTTGTGCAATTCAGGCGCCGAAGCAAACGAAAATGCCTTTAAACTGGCTTCGTTCCATAACGGTAGAAAAAAAATTATCGCTTTCAACAAAGCTTTTCATGGTAGAACATCATTGGCTGTTGCCTGCACGGATAATCCTGCAATTGTGGCGCCAGTGAATGAAAACAACAACACAACTTTTTTACCATTAAATGACATTAATGCTTTTGACCTGGCAGTAAATGATGAGGTATGCTGTGTGATTATTGAGGGAATTCAAGGTGTAGCCGGAATCCAGGTTCCAGAGAAACAATTCTTAAAGTATGTTTCCAAAAAATGCAATGAGTTGGGAATTGTTCTGATTCTGGATGAGGTACAGTCCGGCTACGGAAGAACGGGTAAATTCTTCGCGCATCAACATGCCGATATTCAACCGGATATCATCACTGTGGCCAAAGGAATGGGTAACGGTTTTCCAATTGCCGGAGTTCTGATTGCTCCCCACATTCAACCTAAAAAGGAAATGCTTGGAACTACTTTCGGAGGAAACTATCTGGCTTGTGCTGCCGGTTTAGCAGTTTTGGAAGTGATTGAAAAAGAGAACCTGATGGAGAATGCCCAAAGATTGGGAGATTACCTGAAAGAACAATTACATAGCATTCCGAATATTAAGGAAATAAGAGGTAAAGGGTTGATGATTGCCATCGAATTGTATGAACCGTGTGCTTCGGTACGTAAAAAATTGTTGGACGAATTCGGAATTTTTACCGGAACCGCGAGTAACAAAAATACATTACGAATATTGCCTTCATTGGCAGTGACGAAAAAAGAACTGGACGAATTGTTACAAGCTTTAAAGATTATTTTAAAGTAAACATCAGGATTTGAAACGATTAATGAAAGAGAAATGAAACATTTTACATCTGTAAACGATATAGAAAACCCTAAAGCTTTGGTTAAAGAAGCTATAGCATTAAAAAATACGGAAAAGCAATCGGAGATTGGTAAAGGCAAAACCATCGGATTATTATTCTTCAATTCGAGCCTGAGAACCAGAATGAGTACACAAAAAGCAGCTCAAAATCTGGGAATGGAAGTCATGATTCTCAATGTGAACAATGATGGTTGGGCATTGGAATTTGAAGAAGGAGCCGTAATGAATGGTAAAACAGTGGAACACATTAAAGATGCAGCAGCTGTAATGGGTTTGTATTGTGATATTTTGGCCATTCGTTGTTTCCCGAATTTGGAAAATAAAGAAGAGGATTACGCTGATAAAATTATCAATCAGTTTATTCAATACGCGAAAGTTCCGGTAGTGAGTCTGGAATCGGCAACGAGACATCCTTTACAAAGTTTGGCTGATATGATCACAATTGAGGAACACAAAACCAAAGAGAAGCTAAAAGTGGTGCTGACTTGGGCGCCACATATCAAACCGATTCCGCAAGTGGTAGCGAATTCGTTTGCTGAATGGACTTTGGCTAGCGGTTATGATTTAACCATTACACATCCTGAAGGATATGAATTGAGCGAGGAGTTTACAAAAGGCGCAACAATCGAATTCGATCAGGAAAAAGCATTACAGGATGCTGATTTTGTCTATGTGAAAAACTGGTCTTCGTATACCGATTATGGAAAGGTTTTGCCAGTTGAGGAGGATTGGATGCTAACCAATGAGAAATTACAGCTAACAAATTCAGCAAAAGTGATGCACTGTTTACCGGTGAGAAGAAATGTGGAATTGTCAGATGAGGTTTTGGACAGCGAAAATTCTTTGATTCTGCAACAAGCCGAAAATAGAGTCTATGCAGCACAGACAGTTTTGAAAAATATACTGGAAACTAATTTTTAAAGCTATGGTACATGTAATAAAGATTGGTGGAAATATTATTGATGATGCAACAAAATTGGATGATTTCCTCAACAGATTTGCCAAACTGAAAGGTCCAAAAATATTGATTCACGGCGGCGGAAAATTGGCTACCAGTTTAGCAAAGGATTTGAATACCGAACAGCAAATCATTGATGGTAGACGTGTTACTGATGCCGAAACTTTAAAAATTACGGTGATGGTTTACGCCGGATTGGTAAATAAAACCATTGTGGCCAAGTTACAGTCAAAAGCATGTAATGCCATTGGATTAAGTGGTGTGGACGGAAATATCATCCAATCGGCAAAAAGAAATCATCCGACTATTGATTATGGTTGGGTAGGTGATGTGGAAAGTGTTAATACCGGGTTTTTGCAAAGTTTGATAGACAACGGAATTGTTCCCGTTATCAGTCCGATTACCCACGATGGAAAAGGAAATTTATTAAATACCAACGCCGATACTATAGCAACAGAGGTGGCTATGGCACTTTCTGAAACCAACGAAGTGAATCTTAGATTTTGCTTTGAAAAATTAGGTGTGTTGACAAATCCTGAATTGGACGGTTCATGGCTAAGGGTTTTGGATAAAAACGAATACGATTATTTAAAAGAAGGAAAAATCATTTCAAAAGGAATGCTTCCAAAATTAGAAAATGCTTTCAGAGCCAGCGAATCAAATGTAGCAAAGGTGGAAATATGTCATGCGGATTATGCGAGCGAGCAAGGCGAATCTTTTATCGGAACCCAAATAATTTAAACTATGGAACAATTACAAATAGAAGTGTTGGAACTTTTGCGAAAACTGATTGCCACACCTTCTTTCAGTAAAGAAGAAGGTAGAACAGCAGAAATTCTGAATGATTTCTTTATTCAGAAAGGAATTCCAACAACGAGATTGTTGCATAATGTTTGGGTAAAGAATAAGTATTTTGACGATTCAAAACCAACAATCTTACTGAATTCGCATCACGACACAGTAAAACCGAACAAACAATACACAAGAGATCCTTTTAGCCCGGATATCGAAGATGGAATTTTGTATGGTTTGGGAAGTAACGACGCTGGCGGACCGCTTGTTTCTCTAGCTGCCTGTTTTTTGCATTTTTATGACAGACAGGATTTGCAGTTCAACTTGGTTTATGCTGCGACTGCCGAAGAAGAAATATCCGGGAATAACGGAGTGGAAATCGTCTTACCGGAATTAGGAAAGATTTATTTCGGAATTGTGGGCGAACCAACAAAAATGGATATCGCCATCGCCGAAAAAGGACTTTTTGTGATTGACTGTATTGCACACGGAAAATCAGGACATGCCGCTAGGGAAGAAGGAGAAAACGCGATTTACAAAGCTTTGAAGGATATTGAATGGTTCAGAACGTTTGAATTTCCCGAAGAATCCGAGATGCTGGGCAAAGTGAAAATGTCGGTAACAATTATCAACGCAGGCGTACAGCATAATGTGGTTCCGGAAAGTTGTCAGTTTACGGTCGATATCAGAACGACGGATAAATACAATAACGAACAAGCTTTGGAAATCATTAAACAACATGTGGATTGTGAAGTGATTCCACGCTCGACTCGATTGAACCCTTCTTTCGCACCAAAAGAGCATCCCATTGTACAAAGTGGTATAGCATTGGGAAGAGCTGTTTATGCTTCACCAACCACTTCAGATCAGGCTTTAATGAACGGTTTTCCAACGTTTAAAATGGGACCGGGCGACTCGGCAAGATCACATACGGCGAATGAATATATTTATGTTGAAGAGATCAACAAAGGCATTGAATTTTATATCAAAATGCTGGAAAAATTTAATAAGGTAGACTATGAAGTTGTGGCAAAATACATCAGGTAACGTAAAAACTTCTATCGAAGAAATGGTGGAGCAATTTACTATTGGTCAAGATACAATCTGGGATTTGTATTTGGCAGAAGCCGATATCAAAGGATCGCTTGCACATACTTCGATGTTACACGAAATAGGATTATTAACGACCGAAGAATTAAAGGAAGCCCACGACGGGTTACAAGCCATTCTAAAAACAGTATATGATAAGACTTTTGTGATTGAAGATGGAGTAGAAGATGTCCATTCCCAAGTCGAATTGTTACTAACTCAGATGAAAGGGGAAGTAGGCAAAAAAATCCATGCCGGACGTTCCAGAAACGATCAATCATTGTTGGATATTAAATTATTCATAAAATCAGAATTGAAACAAATTGTTGAAAAAACCGAGAAAGTTTTCAATAGCCTGATAGATTTGAGTGAGAAACATAAAAACGATTTAATACCCGGTTATACGCATTTTCAATTGGCCATGCCTTCATCATTTGGTTTATGGTTTGGTGCCTATGCAGAAAGTTTATGTGATGATCTGGAATTGATTCTTGCTGCATATCATATGGCAAACAAAAACCCATTGGGATCAGGCGCTGGCTATGGCTCTTCTTTTCCCTTGAACAGAACATTCACAACGTTGCTTCTTAATTTTGAATCGATGAATCATAACGTGGTGTACGCCCAAATGACAAGAGGTAAAATTGAAAAAGTGACGGCTATGGCTTTGTCCGGAATTGCTGCTACTTTGACAAAATTTTCAATGGATGTGTGTTTGTACATGAACCAAAATTTCGGATT
>DATEDY010000247.1:0-11793 GCA_035281405.1 Flavobacterium sp. | reverse complement strand
GTAAAAGTTGTATTTAAAGGTTTTATTCCTGAAAGTCTTATGTTGTCAATTGCCCATCCGTCGTCAAATTGAGCAGTGTAAACAAAACGGAACTGTAAACTTGTGTTTGCTGGAAGTGCATAAGCATTAAGATTTACCGTTTGAGTTACGAAATTTGATGGCGTTCCTAAGTCCGAATTGTATATTGCCGTAGTTGGAGTTACAGAAGCAAAAGCTCCTCCGTTGATAGAAACCTGAACTTCACCACTATCTGCTGAAAAGTAAGAATAGTATTGGTCAAATGTAAGTGTTAAACTGTTATATGTCGATGGGTTGATAACCGGTGAAGTAATGATGGTTACTATGTTTGATCCATTATAATCTGACGTTGATAATGCAAATTTATTACCAATTGTTGCTATTGACCCAGAATTTATTGCCGGTTTCCAAACGGAAGTTCCTGATGGTTGGTACGGACTGGTTTTTACTGTCCAAGGTGAATCTGCACCCGCATTGGTACTTGTTGGCATGGTTGCTGTAAAAGGAGCCATGCCGCTTTCAAAGTCCTGAACTAAAATATCTTCTTCAGTCGTATCTCCAGATGCAGTTATAGTGATAGGATTGTTGTCTCCACATAAAACTGGTGCAGAAGGAGTAATTGTGATGTTAGTTGTTGTTAAGATTGTAGCTTTTATTGGGGTTCTGAATAGTGATTCACACGTTCCGTTATAGGCAGTAACATAATAGGTTGTTGTTGTAGCTATTGAAGGCGTTGTCCAGCTTCCTGTTGCCGTGGTTGCCAATAAACTACCTCCAGTTTCAGCACTATACCATCTGAATCCGGTTGCGCCTGCTGATGCTGCAGAAAGGTTTACAGTGTTGGGACTTCCACATGCCGATCCATTAGTAGTACTAGTGATTTTCTGTAAGCAATCTGCTACAACATTTATGGTGTAGTCTTCGGCCTCTCCTGATCCGAGATTAGAACAAGGATCAATTCCTGCTACAGATCTTGTTCTGATTCTCATTCTGTAATTTCCAGGTGCTTGACCAGATGGAACTACAAAACCATACGTTGTTGGTCCGCTCAATGTTGTTGTACCGGTGTTGTAAACTTCTTCGGCTGGATCGGCAAATGTTCCGTCATTATTCCAGTCTACAAAAGTTCTGATGATTTGACCTCCAACTAAATTAATGTTGATGTTAATACCTCCTCCTGGGATTTGACTCGCAATAGTTATACCGCTATAATTGCCATAACCAGTTGCTGAATATGTTGTTGGACTGTTTGATCCGTTTACTAATGAACCTTCTGAACTTACTCCAGCAATATAAACTGTTCCTGATGAGGAAGATGGTGTACAGTATGCTATACATGGTGAGCTGGTAGTAGTAAAGCTCCAGTTAACTGTTGTTCCTGTTGTTACACCACAGCCGTTTCTAGGTACAATTTTCCAGTAATAAGTTGTGTTGGCTGCTAAAACCGGGCTGATTGTCCATGTAGTTGCAGCTTGGTTTGAGCTTACTAATGACGGAGTGATAGTAGTACCAAAGTACACATCATATCCTGTAGCGCCTGCTGCGGCTCCCCAGCTTAATTGAGTTACGGCTCCAGTACCTGAATAGCAAACTCCGGTTGCTCCATTTGTTGGAGTTGTAGCGGTTGCTAAGGTGCTTATTGTTGGATTTATAGTGATTGGAGTAGTTGAAGTACAAGTTCCAATTGAATAAACTACTGTGGCAGTTCCTGCAGTGCTTCCGGTTACTACACCGCCTGCAGAGATTGTAGCACTACCTGTGCCGTTTGTTATTGACCAAGTTCCTCCGCCTGTGGCATTGGTAAATGCTGGTGTTGTTGCTCCAACACAAACACTTGCTGCACCTCCACCAATAGCTGCGGGAGATGGATTAACAGTGAATGAGCCTGCGCTCGCAGCAGTACCGCCTGCTGTTGTAACTTGTACAGTTCCTGTTGTCCCACCCCCTATGACAGCAACTATTTGAGTTGATGTGTTTGTAGTGATTGATGCTACGGCAGTTCCTCCAATGGTAACGGCTGTTGCGTTGGATAAATTTGTTCCGTTGATAGTTATGGTTCCTCCGGCACATGCTGGAGATCCGGCTAAACTTGTGATTGCAGGTCTAGGTGTCCATGTGTAGGTAAGTCCGTTTGTTGGTAATTCGCCGGCACCGTTTCCTGTGTTACAAGTTGCCGCATTTGTTGCCCCAGCAGTTGAGGCTGGCCAGTTATTGGTTGTTGCTCTGTTGTTGAAGTCGGTATTGTTGGCTCCTCTTAATCCAACTTCAGCAGTTAAATCAATTGCGTATGCAGATGTGCAGGCACCGTAAACAACTTGAATGACATTGGTTGTTTCGTGAAGAATTATTTGAAAATTAAAATCACCATTTTGGGCTACTATATTAAATCTTCTGGCATTTGTCCATTGAACAACAAATGTTCTGTTAGGTGCAGTTCCTGTTGTTGCTGTTCTAACTCTTGTTCCATTATTAACTAAATCCCTTCCGAGTGCACTGATAGCGCCCGCATAACCCGTATTTGAGGAAATGGGAT
Source organism: Flavobacterium sp. (assembly GCA_035281405.1). Lineage (GTDB taxonomy): Bacteria > Bacteroidota > Bacteroidia > Flavobacteriales > Flavobacteriaceae > Flavobacterium. The sequence continues at coordinate 9,242 of DATEDY010000247.1, read as the reverse complement.
TGTAATTGTTTGTTGCGGGTGCTGTAGCTCCAAAAGTTATAAATCCATTGGTGCTAACATTACATGATGTATAGTTTGTACCATTGAAGTTAAAAGTGAATCCAATTGTTCCTGGATTTATTTCATCATCCCAGTTGTTACCACTGTTATTGCTTAATCCGCTTGGAACTGTATGAGTTCCTGATGCTTGACTGAAAGCATAATTGGCAACTTGTGCTAATGTAATGTTGTTGTAAAATAATACAATAGCAAAGAATAAAAAGGTTCTTAAAGAAGCTTTGCCAATTGTTGTATTTGTGTTGACTTGTAGGTCTTTTTTAGCTACGTGTGAAGTAGTGTTTGGGTAATTCCTTTTCATAAGCATTCTTAAATTAATTCATTTAATCATTAAAGTATGTTTAGATTTTGCATCACTTAGTTTTAAGTGTAAGACTTAAATTTTGTTAAGCTATTTTTGCTGAGATGCTGTTCTAAAAGGGGTTTTAAGGAAATAGTAGTTTTTTGTCATACGCTTTTTTAATGTTGGTTCTATGATTTTTAACAATTTTTACGGAAAAACCGTAAAATGATTTTGTTTTGTTTCTCTAATTTTGTCTGTATAATCATAAAAGCTATTTAAGCTGATATGATTTGGAGAAGTCAAGACAAAATAAATTCTTGGTTGGGTTTCGTGTGATTTAACTTAGCTAGCAATTGAAATTGAACAAAAGCACAATTGCTAATTCTGTTGATTAACGAAACTAACCTCGGAATTTATGTTGTATTTACTTTTCTGTTTTGAATAATATTTGTTCTTTTTTGAATGATTAATATTCAGATATTTAAATATGTGTAATAAAGTGGCTTCATGAAACTTATGTTTGAGTTTTGTGAAGTTCGCTATTGTGTAAAATTATATTTTTTGTTGTAATAATACAAAGAAATTTATTGCTTATCATCTTAAAAGTGCGTTATTTCGTAGAAAAAAATAATTTTTAACAAGAAAATAGCTGTAAAAACTATTAAAAACTAATTCAATAAATATGTTTTTTGATTGTTTTCCAGTGATAACTATCTTAAAATCAATAATGTTTTTTATCTTTTTAGTGGTTTCGGATTCGTTTACGAGTTTGTTTGTTGTTTAAAAAAATTTGTTAAATTAACTTTTCGTAGTTACTTTAAATTTGAAATACCTCTGAATTATTTTAACGATCGAAATTATAAAACAATAAAAAACCTTGATTAATCAAGGTTTTTTATTGTTTTATATCAATTGATTTTTTAGTTCGGAGTATGGTTATTTTCGGTTTTGACTTCTGAATCTGAATCCGGTTTTGTTGATTGAATCTTTTTTGATTCTGAAATAGTTGGTTTGATTGCTTCTGGGGCATCAGGAAAACGTAATGATTGGTATATTGTCTTTTCTCCATTGGCTTCGGTTTCATCTGCTCTATTGGCAACAATATGCCATGAAAACTCAACATTCGATTTACCATTTTGTAATTCTTTTACAGTAAACCCGGTTTTTGATTTGTTGGTAACAAAAACTCCATTACAGTCACCTTCCAGTTGGATGAAAACTTTAAGCGGTCTTTTACTGTCAACATGGATGTTTTTAGCTAAAATTGGGTCGATTTTAATTTCTGCTATACCATCAACAAGTTTGCCTGTTCCGTAATCTTCAAATAAAACTTCTGGTGCTTCTGGAGCAAACATGATTTTCTTGTTGCCATTTTGTTTTTCGCTTGATACAATGGTAGATACTACCCCGGGTCCGATAATTTTATAATTTGAATTTCCAGTAATCGGTGTGCCGAGTCTTGCCCCTACATAGGCGTAGGCACTTGCGTTTCCACCATAAAAATAGCCGCCATACTTTAGGCTTCGTGTGTTTGTGCCGTCAACACTTACATTGTTTCCGTATCCGGCTAAATAGGCAATTGGGTCATTTGCGTCGGAGTCAGTCGAAGAGCCTGTATCGTTTGTTCTGAATTCCGCGGCTCTTCTGCTAGTGTCTGTTGTGCCTTCAGTTATTCCGTAAAATGCAATGTTTGTGGCGTTACTGGCTACCCCTATATTTGTGCTTGCAGTAGGAGAAATGAATGAAGAACTTCCGGATGCGGCTCTAATTGCAATGTTTGGAGATCCTAATGTCGGAACGGAAGGGGTTGAACTTGTGATTGAAGTGGCATAATTAGCGGCTGTATTTTCAAATCTACCAGTTGCAATTAGGGATGCGCTATTTGAGCCTGTTCCCGTTGCGTACAATGCGGTATCGGTTGTGGCGATTGGAGTGATTCCTACTCTAACAGAAGATAGAGATGATTGACCAATACCTATATTTCCATTCGTTGTTATTCTCATTCGCGGTAGGCCTACTGTGCTAAGGTGTAATGCTGTATTATCACTTGTTCCTAGGTAATTAGCGCCAGGAGATGCATATGATCCGGGAGTTGTTGATGAGTTTCCGTTTAGTGACCAGTCTAATCCTCCGGAGGAACCTGCAAAAGCATACCAACGGGTTCCATTCCAAAAATACAGCCCAGGAGAAACGTTATTAGGTGCGGTTCCAGCGGTTGCGGTGTTGTAGACTATTGTTCCTGCTGGTATGACTCCTGTTTGTGGATTAGTTACGGGAGACTGTGCATTAGAGGCAGTCAAAGCAACACGTGGAATGACAAAGCCATAATTGTTTGTGCCTGCCACCACATCCAGAGCTCCTTGAGGTGTTGAGGTGCCTATACCGGTTGCTCCACTGTTAGTAATTCTCATTCTCTCATTGAAGAACGGATTTGTGGCGGTGCCTGTAGAAAAGATAATTGATTTGGTGTTGTTTGCGTTTGCAATATATAAGTCTTGTCCACTACCTACATATGATACGTCATTTGGGCCTCCAATGTTATAAGCAGTTGGAAAATTAAAAGTTGAATTGTTAATTCCCATCCAAGCGAATCCTGTGGTAGGTGAGCCATTGTCGGCAGTTGCGGAGTAGCCACTTTGTGCTCGAACAGCAGTGCTTGTATTTTGTACATTGAATTGTAAGAAATCATTAATGCTGCCAGTTGCATTAATAATTGAATTTGTAGTGGTAACGCCTGCTGCAACATCTAATTTTGATGCAGGAGCAGCTGTGCCAATACCAACATTTCCATCAGAAGTCACCCTCATTTTTTCAGTGTTATTGGTTTTTGTAATAAAGTCTACTGAATTAGTAGTTCCTATAAAGTTGGTAGCTGCATTAGTTCCAGAGTTTCCAGTTGTATTCCAGAAATCATTTGTTCCTGTTAGAATTCTTACCCATACGGTACCGTTCCAGTAATAAAATCCTGGGGTAACATCATTAACTGTGGCGGTGTTGTAAACAATTTCAGAAGTTGTTGGTGTTGCAACGGTAGCTGTTGTAGTGTTTACTAGAGCAATTCTAGGAACAAGAATTCCATCATTAGTGCTGGTGATGTCTAATGCTGCATTCGGCGTAATGGTTCCTACACCCACCTGGCTTGTCATTGTAAGGCACGTGAGTAAAAACAAGGGTAGTAAGAATTTCCTCATAAATAAATATTAATTTTTGAAATTTGTAAAAAACATAAACGACTGATTTCCCGATAAAATTATGAAAAAAATCGGTGAATGTAAGAATATTACTAAATTTTTTAAATAATGAAAAAAAAGGAGGTTTTTTATTTGTGGAAAACTCATTTTAATGTTATTTTTGATGCTAAATCATTAAAAATTAATGGTATAAAATTGTCCTGAAGTAGGAATTGCCTACTTTTGACGTTGGATTATTAACTATTGTTTCCTAAAAACTTATTGCTATGAGAAAAATCTACCTAATGATGTCAATTCTTTGTGGTTTTTTAGTAAATGCACAATTATACGTTAGCCCAAATACTTATATGTATGTTAACGATCAACACGTTTTTGTTACTGGAAACGTTGAATTAAACGCTGCAAGTAGCTTTGTTTATTTGCGAAACAGTTCTCAATTTTTACAAGGTACAACCGGTGCTGGAACGAATCGAGGTTTAGGAAGGCTTTCGGTGTTTCAGGAAGGGACAGTAAATAATTATCAGTACAATTATTGGTGTTCTCCGGTTGGTAATGTGAATTCAAGTACGTTAATCAATAATCCGTTTGGCATACAGCAGTTGGGTATTCCAACTACCGCTACCGCAACAACAGCTGCAACTATACTTCCTGTAGGTAGTTATGATGGTGCATCTGGAGCAGGAACATTATCTATTTCACAAAGATGGATAAACGCTTTCAGAGCATCAAATGCATACTCACAATGGGTTTATATTGGTTCTTCTTATGGATTAAATCCAGGAGAAGGCTTTTCAATGAAAGGAACCAGTGGAAGTGATGCAACTGTACCGCACACAGGAGCTGGACAAAATAATGCTGGCAGTAGACAACGTTATGATTTCAGGGGAAAACCTAATGACGGTACAATTACAAATGCAGTTCTTGCAGGAAACTTTACTTTAATAGGAAATCCTTATCCAAGTGCAATCGATTTAAATGCTTTTTTAAATGATCCTGCTAATGCAGCAGTTATTGATGGACGTGCATTGTTTTGGGAGCAAGTTCCTGTGAATAGTCACATGTTGAATCAATACCAAGGTGGATATGGGATTTATACTCCTGGTACAGGGTATACACCAGCTGATTTTTGGAGTTATAATGGTAATGGAACTAGTAATGCTGATACTGGTGCTAATGGTGCTGTTTATCAAAGAAGATTTACTCCAATTGGACAAGGATTCATGGTTAAAGGTACAGCAGCCGGTGTAGTTTCTATGAAAAATTCTTATCGAGTATTTGTTAAAGAAGGACCGGCAAATTTCTCTGAATTTGCAAGACAAACTAATGCTACTTCTAATTCGGATGATGTTTATGATCCTAATGTTGAATATTTCCCTGCAATACCAAATGTAGCTGGTAAAGATTATACTGAAGAGAAAAAAGCATACGCACCTCAATTAAGAATCAATGCAATGTTCAATAGAGGTGGAGTTTCTCCTACAACATTGGCATTCGATGATAGAGCAACGGATGGATTTGATTACGGATTTGATGGTGCTTCAGCATCAGCAAATAACCCAGCTCGTTTTTTCTACATCGCTGAAAACGATACAAAAGAGTTTACAGTCGGAGCATATAAATTTGCAGTTGATAAAAAAATACCTGTAGGATTGGCTTGTAACGCCGAAACTAATTTTATGATTAAAGTAGTAGAAAGTTTATGGGGTTTCAATCCTAATCAGGCTGTTTATATGCATGATAAAGAATCTGATGTCTACTATGATATCAAAGAGAATTTCTTTTCAATAACATTACCGGCAGGTGTTTATAAAACTAGATTTGAAATCACTTTCCAAGACGGTAATAATTTAGATACAGATGATACTACTTTCAGCGAATTGACAGTTTATCATAATAACGTATCAGGAATGCTTACTATTAAAAATCCTCAAGCAGTTGCGTTAAAATCGGCAGCTTTATATGATGTTGCTGGAAAATCAATTTTCAATAAAACCAATTTAGGAAGTAATACCAGCTATGAATTTACAACTACAGGTTTAAGCGAAGGTGTTTATATTGTAAAACTGATGAGCCAAGAAGGTAAAGAAATTGCTAAAAAAGTTTCAATTTCTAGAAAATAATAAAATGAACAACTAAAAATAATGAAGCTCCGTTTTTGCGGAGCTTTTTTATTACACTACTTTTGTATTACGTGGAGAAAACGATTAATCAAATTATTTATACCGATTTGAATTCAATCTCTTTGACTATAAAGAGAGAGGATAAAATACATCCTTTTGTGTCAGGAAATAAATTCAGAAAGCTGAAATATAATTTGGAAGAATTTCATGAAAATATGTACGATTCTCTCGTTACTTTTGGTGGTGCCTTTTCTAATCATATAGCGGCAACTGCATATGCATGTAAAGAAAATGGAATAAACTGCGTAGGTGTTATTAGAGGAGAGGAATTGCCTGCCAAAATTAATGAAAACCCAACTTTAAAGTTTGCTCAGGAAAACGGAATGAAATTTGAGTTCATTACCAGGGCGTTATATCAGGAAAAAGATTCTCCCGATTTTAAAAATTATTTGAGGTCTAAATATGGAAATTGTTTTATTCTGCCCGAAGGAGGTACTAATGAACTAGCTGTTAAAGGATGTGGAGAAATTTTGACAAGCGATGATAAGGATTTCGATTTTATCTGTTGCTCTGTTGGAACCGGAGGAACTATTTCAGGAATTAGCAATTCAGCGTTGCCACATCAAAAGGTTCTGGGATTTCCAGCGTTAAAAGGTGATTTTTTACAAAGTGAAATTCGTAAGTTTGCAAAAAATAATAATTGGGATTTAGTGTCTGATTATCATTTTGGAGGCTACGGGAAGGTGACAGGGGAATTGATCGATTTTATAAATCATTTTTATCAGGAAACTAAAATCCCTTTGGATCCCATATATACTGGAAAAATGGTTTTTGGAGTGATGGATTTAATCCATAAAGGCTATTTTCCTAGGAATGCTAAAGTCTTAATGATTCATACCGGAGGATTACAAGGAATACAAGGAATGAATGGTTATTTGGAAAAAAAGAAAATGAAAAAGATAAATTTTTAATGAATAAGATTTTATACATAATTTTTGCAGTTATCTTAGTAGCATGTGGTTCTACAAAATCCAAAGTGCAATCGGGAAAAAAGAAACCCTTGCCCAGTAAAACTACCCAGATAAACCAGCCCAAAAAGGTGATTAAGCCTGAGGATAAAGTTGTTATTGATGAAACGCAGAAAAAAACAGAAGAGCTTGTAGCGACATCTAAAGTAAAGGTTACTCCGGAAATTGTATATGCCTATATCAATCAATTTAAAGATGCTGCCAAAGACAATATGAACAAGCATGGTATCCCGGCCAGTATTACCTTGGCACAAGGGATTCTGGAATCAGGCGCAGGAACAGGAATGCTTTGTAAAATGGCTAATAATCACTTCGGAATTAAATGTCATAAAGAGTGGACTGGCGAGTTTGTGCGTTATGATGATGATGAAGCTCAGGAGTGTTTTCGAAAATATGTGCATCCAAAAGAATCCTATCGAGACCATTGTTTGTTTTTAACCAGTCGCCCTTGGTATGCTCCCTTGTTTAAACTTTCTAAAAATGATTATAAAGGATGGGCTTACGGCTTAAAAAAATCAGGTTATGCGACTGATCCAAAATACCCTAACAAACTGATTGGTTTAATTGAACGTTACCAATTACAACGCTACGATGCCGAAGTATTAGGTATCGAGTTTAAACCCGAAGTAAAAGCAGTTGAAAAAGTTAGTGAAACCAAAACCGGTGAAATTAAATCAACGGTTGCTGCCGAAGATACACACACTGTGGAGCAAGGTGAAACGCTATATTCCATATCTAAAAAATACAATATATCCATTGATGCATTAAAAGCTAAAAATAACTTGGCTGATAACGCAATTTCAATAGGCCAAATACTTATAATCCGTTAGTTTATGATATATCAACGCAGCAGTCAGCTTTTTGCTGAAGCAGAAAAAGTAATCCCTGGCGGAGTGAATTCTCCTGTGAGAGCTTTTAAATATGTAGGAGGAACTCCAATTTTTGTTAAAAGCGCGAAAGGTGCTTATTTATTTGATGAAGATGGAAACCGATTAATTGATTACATTAATTCCTGGGGACCAATGATTTTGGGTCACGCTCATGAGCCTGTAGTAAATGCAGTTATAGAGAAAGCCAAATTGGGAACTTCTTTCGGTATGCCTACGGAAATTGAAACGCAAATTGCTGAATTGGCAGTTGAAATGGTGCCTAATATTGATAAAATCCGTTTCGTAAATTCAGGTACTGAAGCTTGTATGAGCGCTGTCAGACTAGCTCGTGGTTTCACAGGGAGGGATAAAATTATCAAATTTTCCGGTTGTTACCATGGTCATTCCGATTCGTTCTTAATTCAGGCGGGAAGTGGTGCTATTACTTTCGGTTCGCCTAACAGTCCGGGGGTTACTCAAGGTACGGCAAAAGACACATTGTTGGCAAGTTATAATGATATTCAGAATGTAAAAGCATTACTGGAAGCAAACAAAAATGAAGTAGCGGCTATCATTATAGAACCTGTTGCAGGAAATATGGGGTGTATTCCGCCTAAAAACGGCTTTTTAGAAGATTTAAGAAAGATTTGTGATGAGTATGGGACTTTGTTGGTCTTTGATGAAGTAATGACTGGATTTCGTCTGGCAAAAGGTGGGGCTCAGGAATTGTATAACGTAAAAGCTGATATTGTTTGCTTCGGAAAAGTTATTGGTGGTGGTTTGCCAGTGGGTGCATTTGCTGCCCGAAATGAAATTATGAATTATTTAGCGCCTCTTGGTCCGGTATACCAAGCTGGTACATTGTCTGGAAATCCTTTGGCAATGGCTGCTGGTTTAACCATGCTTCAAGAGTTGAATAACGATGCAGCTATCTTTACCAGATTGGAAGAGAAAACAGCTTATCTGGAAGTGGGTATTCGTAAGGTTTTGACAGAAAACAATATTGAGTTTACCATAAATAGAGTAGGTTCAATGATTTCTGTACATTTCGATAAAAATGAAGTGTATGATTTTGCTACTGCGAAGAATGGCGATAACCAACGCTTTAAAGATTTTTTCCACGGATTGGTAAAAGAAGGTGTTTACATCGCGCCATCTGCTTATGAAACTTGGTTTATTACCGATGCGTTGACTTATGAAGATTTAGACTTTACAATTAATGCTATAGATAAGGTTTCGAAAAGCATATAAATAAAAAACTCCGCATTTGCGGAGTTTTTTATTTTTAGTTGACAATCAGGTCGTATACGCCATTTTGTCTCATTCTTGTAATTTGATCTTCACTAAAGCTACCAATCAATTTATCACTTACTCTTTTTGATTCGTCTTTTCTTTCTTGTTCAGTAATTCCTTCTTTACTCAAGTTAGTGTGCTTGTCAATAAGAAGTTGGTAAAGTCCTCTGAAAAGTGCATCATCATTACTTAAATCGACTACTTGAGAAATAGTATGCAAATCTTTTTTAGCTTTAACACGAATTTCTCCTTCACGTTTTGCTGCGTCAGTTTGTGCATTTGCGCCGATAGAAAAAGCGAAAATTAATAAAAAGATAGATAGTATTTTTTTCATTTTTGGTTGTTTTTTAACGGGTTAACTGCCCAAATCTAAATAAAAAAAGTGAAAACCCAAAAAATTA
>DATEDY010000246.1:0-7169 GCA_035281405.1 Flavobacterium sp. | reverse complement strand
GAATTAGAATCTTGATTTAAAATAGTGGCAACTGATTCTCCTTTGTTTACCGATTTCGTTTTCTCATCATTTGAAATTACTGCTATTTGATTTTCATCAGATGCATTTCCACTCTTATCAATCGTATTCTTTTGTGTGTTTTTATTTTGGGCATCCATTGAGTTAGAACCCTGAGCAGAATTGGTTAATGATTGGTTATTATTTGTTGAAATCGCATTATTCTTATCAACAACGATACTTTCTTTTATCGTTTGAGATGCAACAGGATTATCATTGATTGCATTCTTTTGAACATCTTGATTTGTGACAAGCGCAGTATTGGATTTTTGATTAGAAGAATTAGTAGATTTCTTTTCTTTTTGCGCTATCGTTGCAAGAGCAACAGATTCATTATTTTCAAGATATGGAGTAGTTCTTTTATTAGATGTATTCTTTTTTACAATAGTTGTCCCTGAGGAGAATTGCCCGGACTGTTGCTGATTATTTTCGGATGAGGAGACAATTGCATCCTGTGAAGCATTCGTCTTACTCTTGATTTGATTTTCTTCACTTGTTGAAGCTACGGAACTATTGATTTCATGGGATAATGGATTTTCAGTATTCGTTGGTGTTATTTCTTTACCATTAACTGTTTCATTGTTTTTCTCTGCTACCGACTGATTATTTTGACTCTCTTCGGCATCAGTACTGAATCCATTCCAATTCATCCAATCTGCATTATTGTTCAGCGTAAAAAAACCTAATACCAAAGCGGCTGCTATACCAGCTGCCTTAGCATTAAACCAAAATGGGAAAACTCGTTTTTTCCCTTTCTTTTTCTCCAATTGAGAAGCGATGTTCTCCCAAACTTCGGGAGAAGGATTCACTTCAAAATCTTTGAATTTTTCCTGAAACAAACGTTCTATTTTCTTTTTATCATTCATTTTACCGAGGGTAAATTATTTTGATTGTTTTTGTCTATCTTCTCTTTTAAAATCATCTTTGCTCTTGCCAGGTTTGATTTACTTGTCCCAATGGAAATATCCAGCATTTCGGCAATCTCCTTGTGTGAATAATCGTCTAAAACATAGAGATTAAACACCAACCTATACCTATCCGGTAATTCTTGAACAATTTTGAGTAAGAACTCCAGACTTACATTATCATCATCAATTTCGGCTTCAGCATCATCAACTACATCATTTACTAATTCCAAGTAAGTGGTTTTCCGATATTGCTGCAAAACATGATTAATCATAACCCGCTTTGCCCAACCGTCAAATGAACCTTTAAAATTATATTGACCAATTTTATCAAATATAAGCAAAAAACCCTCTTGAAGATTGTCTTGCGCTTCTGCGTAGCTTTTCGAATACTTCAAACACACAGCAAACAACTTACCTGCATAGAGCTGGTATAGTTGTTCCTGGGATTTTGTATTTTTCTCTACACATCCTTGTATGAGTATTGGTAAACTCAATTGCTATTAATTTTTAAGGTACTACCGGTATTTCAACCTCTTCGTAAACATCTACTCCACTTTCATTTTTACCTTTCCAAAGTCTAAAAACGTAACTATTGTAGCTTTCCGAAGGCGTGAATTGTAAAATTTCTGTTATGGGATTAACCGTAGGGGTTGTACAACCTCCCTGTTCAAGAACACTAGTGTGAATTGCAATGGTTCTAACATTAGCATCTTTTGCATAATAAAATCCTTCAAAAACATGACATGTTGAAGGTCTGAAATATGTAAAAGGCAATTCATAAATACTGTCTCTTTCAAATTCGCTTGGCAATATTGTGCTTTCTATGGGCAATAATTCCGTGTGGAATTTTATGCCGTCATCACTCCCTAAACTACAACTTGCTAATGAAATAACAGTAGCCAACAATAAAAGTACTTTCTTCATACGTAGGTATTTATTTATTATACGAAAATTAGAATTTTCATTCGTTCCAAGATTCAATTACAGTAACCCCTAAAATGGTTGATTAACATATTAAAGATACAAAACTGTTAAAAGGGTTGCGTCATAAAAAACAAAAAAGCCACTCTTTCGAATGGCTTTTCATTTTAATTATCGTTTTGCTTGATCAGCTCCTTGATTTTTGCTTCCAATTCATCGGCTAATTCAGGGTTATCCTTAATTAAGGATTTTACAGCATCACGTCCTTGGCCTAATTTAGTATCACCATAACTGAACCAAGATCCTGATTTTTTGATTACTTCGAATTCTACAGCCAAGTCAAGGATTTCACCTGTTTTAGAAACTCCTTCACCATACATGATATCAAATTCTGCAGTTCTAAAAGGTGGTGCTACTTTATTTTTAACTACTTTCACTTTAGTACGGTTACCTAGAACCGCTTCACCATCTTTAATTTGAGAAGAACGACGAATATCCAAACGCACCGATGCGTAGAATTTCAAAGCATTACCTCCGGTTGTCGTTTCAGGATTTCCGAACATTACACCAATTTTTTCACGCAATTGGTTAATGAAGAAAACCGTACAATGTGTTTTACTGATTGTTGCTGTTAATTTACGCAATGCCTGAGACATTAAACGAGCATGAAGTCCCATTTTAGAATCTCCCATTTCGCCTTCGATTTCACTCTTAGGCGTTAATGCAGCAACCGAGTCAATAACCACAATATCTATAGCCCCAGAACGGATTAAGTTTTCAGCAATCTCTAATGCTTGTTCTCCATTGTCTGGTTGTGAAATAATCAAGTTGTCGATATCCACACCTAATTTCTGAGCATAGAAACGGTCAAATGCGTGTTCAGCATCAATGAAAGCAGCAATTCCTCCAGCCTTTTGAGCTTCGGCAATGGCATGTAAAGTAAGTGTTGTTTTACCAGATGATTCAGGGCCAAAGATTTCGATGATTCTTCCTCTCGGGTAACCATTTACTCCTAAAGCCAAGTCTAAACCTAGCGAACCCGAAGGGATCACTTCTACTTCTTCGATAGCTTTATCTCCCATTTTCATTACGGTTCCTTTACCGTAAGCCTTATCTAATTTATCTAAAGTAAGCTGTAGTGCTTTTAGTTTAGCTTCTTTTTCTGAACTCATTATCCTTAAATTTTATATCGTACAATTTTTAGTAAAAATAGATTTTTTTTATCACTCTAAACGAATAAGTTTTCAACAAAAAAAGTCTCTCTTCCAAAATTTCAGAAGAGAGACTTTTATATTTCAGTACAACTGTAACTGCTTAGAAAAGGATTTTTCTAGTTACTGTGTGACCGTTTTTAAGGTTCACTTTTACAATTAACGTCTGATTATTTCTTTGTACTGAAGCCTCTTCGGCCTCTTGTCTTTCAACATTGTTTTTAGACGCTACCGATTGACCAAGCACATTATACACTTCATAAGAAGCAATGCTTTCGATTCCTGACGAAATTGCAATAGCATTGTTTCTGCCATATACTTTTACCGAATTATTCAATGATTCGAAATCATCGTTATTCAATCTGTTATCTGTATATCTCAATACAAATCTGTCATTAATAATACCTTGTGCAGCGGTAAACTGATAAGGTGCCATTGTTAAATCATGAATTGTATTATTTACTCTATCTTCTAGATAAATTTTATTTGATCTATTAGCAAAAACGCCATCCGTTAGACCGATTGCTATGGTATAGGTTCCGGCAGTTGGCAACTGAACACCCAGCGGTACAAAATCATTAGTATCAAATGGCAACGCTCTCGCCTGAATATCAAAAATTACATTATTATTTACCGAGTGGAAACCGAATCCAGTTTTGTAGCTTGCTTTAGAGTCAAAGTAAAAATCATTACCATTGGTTGCTCCTTCCACATATGCAATAACCTGGGTTTTCACAGAACGATCCGGATTAATTAAATCCAACCAAATTCTGCTTTTTTCCAATTGTCCAGCATTTTCTGTTCTGAAGAACTGACTATTGTTATGTGCGCTTGATCTTTGTCCGTTATTAAATTCAAGGTTAGCAGAATTTGAACCTAAACTTTCCTTCATTTTCACGAAGAAAGCTTGACCCGATGCAATTTTTCCGTCAAAAGCAGCCGCTGGAATTGAAGCTGTTCCGTTATGTTTCACATAATCTGTAGTAGTATAATTATAAGTAAACGTTTGGTAATACGGACTAGTCGTAGCTGTTGGCGTGTTCAAATGTCTCCATAAATACACGGTTCCATCTTCAAGTACTGCGTTATTATCTGTAGCAAATGTTTGCGTATCAATTGCTGAAGGATATGGATTACCTACAAGATTCCAGTTATCATCAAACTCTGTGATTGTTGTATTAGCACCAGCATAAGGAGCCGTGATAGTTCCTTTTATTATTGTTTTATTCACTGTTCCGTTATTGAACAAACTTCCTGAGAAAGTAACCGTTTGTGTTGGATTACCATTTGGCACTCTAAAAATATATCCTTTACCCGGAACCATATTAGCATCAGCAGTTCCAACCCAATTTCCTTCACCATAACCGGCAGGATTCACAATATCTGTATCCCACTCGTAGTAACGACTGTTAGCGATTGACGTGAAAGGCGCTGTAGCCATTGGTGACGACCAGTATACGTAATCAAATTGTTTTAAGTTTGATGCTACTCTTGTAATCGCATTAGTTCCTGTTCCAGAATAAGTTCCTGCATCATTCAACTGAATTAAAGAACCGTCATCTTGAATTGTTATTGCACCGTTATTAGTAACATTGTTGTTTATCTCTATATAATCATTTGAAGCAATAGTCAATGTAGCTCCAACATTCACCACTAAACTACAACAAACAAAACTAGGTGTTGTAACCGAAGTTGTATAATTCCCATTAAGAATTGCCTCTTTGGCCAAAGTAGGTATTCCATTACTCCATGCAGTTCCATTCCATGATGTTGTTTCCGCACAAACAACTCCAGTTCCCTGAATATTGAAATTATACGGATTTTCGTTTGTATCATTATTCACTATGGAAATCGCTGCTGTTCTTACACCTAGTGCCGAAGGCTGAAAGGTAATTTCAAACGTAGTTGAACCTGATGCTGCAACTGGTGTAGCCGGAACAACAGACACAGTAAAATCTGCTGCATTTGTACCTGAAATAGTTATTGTTCCAACATTTAAATCAGCTGTTCCTATATTTTGGATAGTAAAAGTTCTCATAACGGTTCCTGAAATCGCTACAGCTGAACCAAAATCAGTGAAGTCTCCAGCTGCTGGTGTTACATCACCATCGGCAATAGAAACTGCATTCCCTTGTACGTTCATTTCAGGTGTAGGTGGCGAACAAGTAGACACATGACTTCCAATGTTTGAAAATGAGTCAATCGCATAGCTAGTCCATTCTGTAGATGGGTTAAAAGCATCAGATCCATTACTATCACCAACTTGAACAGTTGAGTTTCTTACTAAAGTCTGATCCAGAGTTGAAACTCCTCCCGAAACCCATTGGGTTCCTGGATCAACACCAATTTGCCCAATAGCGTCAATTACAACTGTAGCTTTACGCAAAGCTATGGCATCATCACCATTAAATGTTAAACTTCCTGATGTTTGCTGTGCAATAGCCAATATACTTGCGTTAGCTGACGTATGACAAAGAACATGAGTACTGTATGCAGCTATTGAACCTGTTAATCCAATTACAGTTGGAGATGAAGAACCATTGACATACATTGACACATCATAGTTCCCTGTTAATGTAATAGCAGAAGCTGTTGGATTATAAATTTCAATAACCCTATTACTGGCTGAACCCTCAATATACTCCGAAATGAACAAATCACCACAAAGTGCAGGAGTAGCTGTTGCTGTCACAGCAAAATCATACGCTGCCTCATCAGTATCATCACTTGTTACCGTTACTGTATCATTGAATGTTCCAATTGTAGCACTGTTAAAAGTGACCGTAAACATAGTTGATCCTCCAGCGGCTACAGTAGCCGGTAATGCGATACCTCCAACAACATATCTAGTTCCTGTTGTCATTGCAATAGTCGACACATTTAGGTCAGCTGTTCCTGTATTTTGAATCGTAAATGTTTTAACAATATTAGTGGAAACCATTGCACTTCCAAAGCTAGTATCATCCGTTAAAGAAGGTGTAGCATCACCATCGGCAATGGTAGTTGAATTCCCTTGAATGTTGATTTCCGGTGTAGCTGCAGGAATAGTAGCAGTCACATTATAGTTATAAGTAGCTTCATCAGCATCATCACTAGTTACCAAAACCGTATCCGTAAATATTCCGGTAGCCGCACTGTTAAACGTTACGGTGAATGTAGTTGATGCACCAGGCAAAACAGTTTCAGGTAACGTAATTCCACCAACCGTAAAAACTGAACCTGTATTCATAGCAACATTTGTCACCGATAAATTAGCTGTTCCCGTATTTTGAATCGTGTATGTTTTTACCACATTTGTTGATGTAGTTGTAGTACCAAAATCGGTATCATCAGCAATAGCCGGAGTTACATCACCATCAGCAATCGTAGTTGAATTCCCTTGAATATTTATTTCTGGCGATGATGCAGCAGGTATTGTTGCAGTCACATCGTAGTTATAGGTTGCCTCATCAGCATCGTCACTGGTTACTACAACGGTGTCATTGAATGTTCCTGTAGACGCACTGTTAAATGTTACTGTGAAAGTTATAGAACCGCTTGCTGGGATTGTTGCCGGCAAAGTAATTCCGCCAACTGTAAAAACAGAACCAGTATTCATAGCGACATTAGTTATCGATAAATTAGCCGTTCCCGTATTTTGAATTGTGTACGTTTTTACCACATTTGTGGATGTAGTTGTAGAACCAAAATCGGTATCATCAGCAACAGCCGGAGTTATATCACCATCTGCTATTGTTGTTGAATTTCCTTGTATGTTGATTTCAGGTGATGTTGCAACACTTCCACTAATACTAATATTATCAAATGCAAAACTTGGTCTTGCTCCGATTCCTGAAACATCACGCCCTATCCATCTTAATTGAACTTCTGAACTATTATTACATGCAGCTGGGAGAACAATATTTCTTGTTATTGAATTTTGTGGAGTTGTAACCGCTGTTATTTGCAGAGTTGTATTATTTTGATACTCAATACCCGCTAAAGTTGTAAACGCACCAGTATTTCCAACTCTATATTGCAAAGTTACTTCGTTGATTCGAGTATTAGTTGTACCATCATATGGATTTCGTAT
>DATEDY010000245.1:0-4393 GCA_035281405.1 Flavobacterium sp. | reverse complement strand
AAATTAGACAATAAATACAGAATGCGTGGCGATAATCCTATATTCAGAGCCCAACAGGAAACCTATAACTATTACCGTGATAAAATCGAAGTAGTTACAGAAAAAGTTTAATTTATCTTTGGCTTTGCCATAAACATACCTTTTAAGGATGATTAACATTAAAAAATATGCAGCAATCGATATTGGTTCCAATGCCATGAGATTGCTTGTGATGAACATTGTTGAACAAGAAGGAAAAGAACCGCAATTCAATAAAAGTGCATTATTTCGTGTGCCTATTCGTTTGGGTCAGGATGCTTTTACGGTTGGTGAAATCTCCGAAGAGAATATCAGTCGGATGGTAGATGCCATGAAAGCCTATAAATTATTAATGGGTGTATATAAAGTAGAACGTTATATGGCTTGCGCAACTTCTGCGATGCGAGAAGCTTATAATGGAAAAGAAGTGGTTGATATCATTAAGAAAAAAGCGGATATTAAAATTGATATTATTGACGGAAAGAAAGAAGCGGCGATAATTGCGGCTTCGGATTTGCACCATTTTATAAGAACCGATGCTACTTATTTATATGTGGATGTTGGTGGTGGTAGTACAGAGTTTTCCTTGTTTTCGGAAGGAAAAATGATTGCATCCAAATCGTTTAAAAACGGAACTGTTCGTTTGTTGAATGAAATGGTAAATGAAGTGGTTTGGGTCGAAATTGAGAAATGGATCAAAAGTAATACTGCAGATTATGATGATATTACTTTAATCGGTTCTGGAGGAAATATCAACAAGATTTTCAAATTATCAGGAAAGATGCAGGATAAGCCTTTGTCTTACATTTATCTCAACTCACAATACCAATACCTGAATTCACTGACCTACGAACAGCGAATTGCCGAACTGGCTTTAAATACTGACCGTGCCGACGTAATTATCCATGCTTTGCGTATTTATCTTAATGCAATGAAGTGGAGTGGTGCCAACAAAATTTATGTTCCTAAGATAGGATTATCTGACGGAATTGTGAAGGCGTTGTATTATGATAAAATTTAAGAATTTTTGATGGGCTAAAGATCCAAATCAAATGTTTTTCTAAGTAAATCCAGTGCAGGATTGATTTCTTTCAAACGCTCGTATTTTTCTTCGGTGGTGAAAGCCTTTTTCAGTTCAATATTTTCATTGAGTTTGATTTCAATGGTGATATTGTGATTGTGTAGTTTTCCTCGTAAATAACCTAATAAATCGTGCTTTTCACCTTCAAAATCTATTTTAGAACTTTCATTCGGGAGTTCGTGGATGATTGTGGTTCCATCCAACTTCGGGTCGTTGATTAAAAGTAGTGATTCTACAATTTTATACCCTTTATCACCCAAACGCTGTGCGTATTTCAGCCACTGTTCCAACATTTCTGTTTCAGTAAAAGGCTCAGTTGGGAGCTCATCGTGATGCTTTTGAACCGGATTGAGTTGTGCTTCCAGTTCTCTTTTCGCACGAATGCTGCCTAATGACAACGCTGAAACTTTTAATTGAGGAGTAGTTGCAGTTTGTACCTGATTATTTACTTGCGGAACTGCATTTGTAATTTCTGTTGTGGCAGTGATTACTTCAACGGTCGTTGTAGCTTCTTCAATAGCGTTAGTTTCGGATGGTGTTACCGTAGCCGTTGTGACAGCTTCAGTTATGGGTTGGTTTTCCTCTTTTGAAGGTTTAACTTCAACTATGGAATATCCTGAATTTCGGAAATAAGTAGGTGGGATTATAAAGGACTTAGCTTTTTTTTTTCTCCATCGAAAGTGATAGAGGCCAATTGCATTAAACAAAGTTCAACCAAAAGACGTTGGTTTTGTGATACTTTGTATTTTAAATCGCAATCGTTAGCTAAATCAATTCCTTGTAATAAGAATTCCTGAGATGCTTTTTGTGCTTGTTCCCCATACAATTTCTGAGCATGTTCACCGGCTTCTAAAAGTACCAGTGTTGCAGGGTTTTTGCAAACCAATAAATCTCTGAAATGTGATGCTAAACCAGCAATAAAATGGTGGCCGTCAAAACCTTTGGCTAAAATATCATTATAAGCCAATAGTAATTCCGGGATTTTATTTTCAAGAATTAAGTCGGTTACTTTGATGTAATACTCAAAATCAAGTACGTTCAAATTTTCGGTTACGGCTGCACGCGTTAAGTTGTTTCCGCAATAGGAAACCACACGGTCAAAAATTGACAAAGCATCACGCATGGCGCCATCTGCTTTTTGAGCAATAATATGTAAAGCATCATCTTCAAAAACAACACCTTGACTTTGTGCTACTTCGGCTAAATGTTCTTTAGCATCTTTAACGGTAATACGTTTGAAATCAAATATCTGACAACGGGATAAAATCGTTGGAATGATTTTATGCTTTTCGGTAGTAGCCAGAATGAATATAGCGTGACGAGGCGGTTCTTCCAATGTTTTCAGAAAGGCATTGAAAGCGGCCTGAGACAACATGTGTACCTCATCAATAATATATACTTTGTATTTTCCTGTTTGTGGCGGTATTCTAACCTGATCGATCAAATTACGGATGTCATCCACCGAGTTGTTTGACGCGGCATCCAATTCAAATACGTTGAAAGCGAAGTCTTCGTTGGGATCATCGTAACCTTCCTGGTTAATTTTTCGGGCCAGAATTCGGGCGCAAGTTGTTTTTCCTACACCACGTGGTCCTGTGAATAATAAAGCTTGTGCTAAGTGATTGTTTTCAATAGCATTCAACAAAGTATTCGTAATAGCCTGTTGCCCAACAACATCTTTAAATGTTTGCGGACGGTACTTTCGGGCTGATACGATGAATTGTTCCATAGCGTTTATTGGATAGCAAATATAGTTTTTAAATTTAAATTTTAAAAGAAAGATTGTCCGATTATTCGATTGTTCGATTCTTAGATTTTTCTTGACAGGAAGGAGTTCCAACTTGGCAGGAAGAAGAATTCTTTTGACAGGAACGAAAAGTCTTTTGACAGGAGGAAGAAGTCTTTTGTCAGGAGCAAGTTTCTATTTGACAGGAAGGAGTTTCCTAAATGTAGGAGTAAGAATTCTTTTGACAGAAGCAAAAAGTCTTTTGACAGGAGCGAGTTTCTATTTGACAGGAAGGAGTTTTCATTTGTCAGGAAGAAGAATTCTTTTGACAGGAACGAGTTTCCTAAATGCAGGAGCGAGTTTTCTTTTGGTTGATGGAAGAAATCTAAATCAGATTGGTTTTGGAGAAAGATTACAAGCCACCTTTTCGGGCTTTGATGGTAAGACCTTTTAGGAATCGGGCCGATTCACATTCGGAGTTGGCAGAGAATCCGGAGACAAACACTCCTTTTATTTGTCCGCTTTTAGAGCAAATACCGTATACGATAGCTTCGTCATCGGCGCTGGAATCTCCTTCATGACGATAAATATGTACAATTTCAAAGTTATGAGGTGCGGTTTTAAATTCACTGTTGTCGATATTAAAATCGGTACTAAAACCTAGTTCTTTCAATTCCTGCAACGCCACCATTACGTTTGCATAATTATAAGTATGTGCCATAATGCTAAATGGGATAAGTATAGGTTATAAAGTTACGATTTTCTGCTTTTTTCTGATGAAAATAGTTGTTAAAAGTATTAACAATAACGTGTTTATTATCAATAAAATAACAACGGTGTTTTTGTTTTGAAATACAGACGATTCTTTATGGTTTTTTTCTTCCTGTTCTTTTTTGTAATTCCGTAGTGTTTCCAGATCCATAAACCATTTTTGGATGTTTTCGGTTTTATGATTCAGCAAGCTAATTTCATTCTGTAAAGAATCTATTTTAGATGGTTTTATTTTATTTTCGAAGTTCATGCGAGTCAAAATCGGAAAAGGAATCATACCTATATCTTCCCCAAATGGATAGGACGGATTGCAAATGTCCATATCAAGTTTGTTGTTGTTCAATCTTGAAAATAATATCCAAAGTCCTTTTGTACTGGGGACTCTACTACAATTGTTATCCTCTGAAAATCCTTCAATATATTTTGCTCTGTAGTTTCCTTTGAAAAGCTCAATGATTCTAAATTTGAATCTACGAGTGATGGAATCCGATTCAATCAATTCGCCATAAAACACAATATCAGAAGCTGCTAAAGCTTCTTTGAAATTTTCTTTTCTTGTTGATGGGGGGCAATCACAGCAATACGATGCGCTGTTCATCAACAATAAAAAGACTATAATTAATTTAGTTTTCATGAGGTTATACATCAAAAGTATTTTATTTACAGAAATCCATAAGAAGCGGGTTGACCGGGTAATCTAATTTTGTTGCTTTTTTCAGATCCACACAAAAATCATCATAATTCAAAAGGCGTTTAATTTCCCCGCGAACATAGTAGGCATATCCTAAATTCGGATC
>DATEDY010000244.1:0-5319 GCA_035281405.1 Flavobacterium sp. | reverse complement strand
AACGCTATTGGAGCACACCACGACGAAATCGAAATGAAATCGTTATTGTCTCCAATTATCCAAGTATGTGACGCTATCTCAGGAGCACGTCCTGGAGCACGTCGTCAAGTATTGGATTCTTATATTCAACGTTTGAAAGATTTAGAAGATATCGCTTATGGTTTTGGCGGAGTAAAAAGTGCTTACGCAATTCAGGCAGGTAGAGAATTACGTGTTATTGTAGAAAGCGAAAAAGTTTCTGATGAAATGGCAGCTAAATTATCTTTCGACATTTCACATAAAATCCAAACGGAAATGACTTATCCCGGTCAGGTAAAAATTACCGTAATCAGAGAAACCAGAGCAGTAAACATTGCTAAATAATATTCTATTTTGAGAAATAAAAAAGACCATCAATTGATGGTCTTTTTTATTATATCTAAATCATTATTTTTTAAAATACACCTTAAAAATAGTTCCTACTCCAACTTCACTCTGCACTTCAATCTTTCCTCCCATCGCTTCGATTTGATTTTTGGTGATATACAAGCCGATTCCGGTAGAATCTTTATGTTTATGAAATGTTTTGTATAACCCAAAAATAACGTCTTTATATTTAACCAAATCGATTCCGAGACCATTGTCTTTTACACAAAGCACATTGTATTCAATAAATTCTTCACAATCTTCCAGATAAAATTCGATTTTAGTCTCTGTCTTCTCCGGATCGGAATATTTAACCGCATTAGTTGCCAAGTTCAAAATAATACTCTCCAAATAAGCCGGAATAAATGAAACCGAAACGTCTGATGAAACATTATTGATTACCGTTACTTTTTTCTTTTGAATTTCATCATTCAGAACCAATAACACTTTGGCCAAATATTCATTGATAAACAAATCTTGTTTTTCCACACTTGCCGAAACCTGAACATTCACCAATTCCACAAGATTCTCAATAGTACCAGTCAATTCATCTGAAACTGTTTGCAAACTATTAATCACTTCTTCGGTAGTCAGGTAACCATTTTTATGAAAGGTTAATAACGTACTGAAATTCCCCGTATGATTTTTCAGGTTGTGTGAAACGATATGCGCAAAATTCAACAACTTCCCCTTTTGGTTATTCACCATATCAAAAGTCTCCTGAAGCTTTTGCTCTTTGTCTTTTTGTGCAGTTACATCGGTATGTGTTCCAATGATTCGCAACGGCTTTCCATTTTCATCCCGAAGAATCACTTTACCGCGATCTAAAATCCATTTATAACGTCCGTTACACAAAACCCTATGATAGGTTTCATAATACGGTATTTTTCCGTCAAAATGCTCTTGGATATTTCCAAAATAAGCCGCTCTGTCATCAGGATGCACTAGCTCATCCCATTTTTCAGGATTATCGATCAAATCACGGTCGTTGTCTTCTATTTCTAAAATTTTAAGTGATTGAGCCGAATAAAACACTTCATTAGTCACCATATCCCAATCCCAAACACCAATACTTGAAGCTAAATTAGCAAACTGACTTCGGAGTTCAGATATCTTATGGTCTTCTTCTTGTTTCTTCTGTGTAGTAATATTAGAATTGATTCCGTAGAAAATTACACTACCATCCTCTGCTTTTTCGCAAGTTGCCATCACTTTACACCAACGCAGACCGGCCTTGGGCAAAACAATTCGGAATTCAACTTCCCAACTTCCCAAAGAATGTAGCTTTTCATTTACAGATTCGATAAGTTTGGCCTTATCCTCTGGGTGCATAATTTTTTTAAACACTTCCCAAGGATCTTTTTCGAATTCGGAAAAGCTGGTTTCACAAAATTCCTCTATCTGACCATTTAAATAATCAAAGTGCAACTTACCATTGCTATCAACTGTAAACTGAAAAAAAATATAGGGCTGCTTAGAAATTATTCTATTCAAATAAATCTCATCAAGTTCATTCAATTTCGTCTCCCTCACCGTTTAAAATTTATTGTGTTGCTACGCAATATTAATAAAATTATCGAACATATTAAAAGCCCAGACCAAAAAAGAGTATACTTTTCCAGGCATCAGAACAAACAAAATACAAAATACAAAACCGACAACAAAAACTTAGGTTTAACCAAAATACGAACTAATAACCAACAACTTAGGATTTTTTCAATTTATTTTATGAAACTTACAGTATACAGAAACCTTTCTCGCTTGAGAGTCGCGATTCAAGAAGTTCATTTTGCCGTTTCAATGTATCTTTGGTAACCGTATACTTCCCCAATAGTTCATTGTTTCTTTTGAATACTACCATTGCCTCAGATTTAATTATCTGACTCATTCCAACAGTTCTTTCATTATCAGTTTGTGCATCCAGGTATTCAGACAAGCGCAAGGCAGCCAAACTTTCATTGCGTAGCCGTTCAGCTTTTTTTATCTTCTTTTCCAACACATGGATTTTATATACATTCAATTGAATTTCTTTTTCAAAGACTTTTTGCATCCGTAGTTCTTCTTGATTTATAAAACGTTGTATTTCCTTATCTTTAAATTCATTTTTCTCTACATACTGCAGTATTTTTACAAGCTCCAACTTAGCATGCAATGGCAGACTTCTTTTACGCGTTCCATACATTGCACAATGACTTCGGGATATTCCTAAAACAATGGCTATTTCTTCCTGAGCGATTCCTAATAAGCTTTTCAAAGTATTTTTTTCGTTCATATGTTAAAAAAGTTGTGACAAATAGCAAACAAGCAAATAGTTTGCCACTCTTTTAGTGACAATTTGCATTCAACTTCATCATTTGTCACTAAAAGAGTGACAAATTAAATCGCAACAATAACTTTGTCACAGTTTAAAACAACGAATTGAGATAATTAAAGGAATACTAGAATTGATTATACAATTTCAAATTAAATGATATAAAAAAGGAGTTGCTAAGTTTTTAATCAAATAATTTCAATAAAAAAACCCTAACTATTTGATTAGTTAGGGTTTACTTTTTAGTAGCGAGGACGGGAGTTGAACCCGTGACCTCAGGGTTATGAATCCTGCGCTCTAACCGACTGAGCTACCTCGCCATTTTGTATCGGTATTGCATCTCTCAATGCGGGTGCAAATATAGCACTAAATTCATTTGTTCCAAATTTATTTTAAGAAAAATATTTATTTCAAATTTTATTTTTTTTTCAAAACTTAATTCTATATATTTCCCAAAAAATAATAGTACATGGATAGCAAAATACGTTATGAATTAGAATTTCCTATTCACTCTTCGCCTCAACTTTTATATCAATATATATCAACCCCTTCAGGACTTCAAGAATGGTTTGCTGATAATGTGAATTCTCGCGGGGAATTTTTCACCTTTATTTGGGATGATTCACAGGAAAAAGCACGCTTATATTCTAAGAAAACAGGAGAGAAAATCAAATTCAAATGGGTTGATGACGATAATAAAGACACTGAGTATTACTTTGAATTACGAATCTTAGAAGACGACATTACAAAAGATGTTTCTTTGATGGTGGTGGATTTTGCAGAAAGAGATGATTTAGAAGAAGCTAAAATGTTGTGGGAAAATCAGGTATCCGACCTTAAACATGTGATTGGATCAATCTAGGAATTCCGAATATTAAAACTTAAATTTGTCCCGTCTTGTTCTAAAAACGAGATGGGATTTTTTTATGCAGACACATTCTTTACAAACCAACAGGGGATTTTTATTTGGCGATGCCGTTTTTGAAACGGTAAAAATTTTAGACAATAAAATTCTTTTTGCAGAAGATCATTACTTCAGACTGATGGCTTCGATGCGTATTTTAAGAATGGAAATCCCAATGAATTTCACTTTGGAATTTTTCGAAAACAGTATACTTTCCGAAGCTAAAAATGAGCAATTGGAAAATTCTTCAAGAGCTCGAATCACAATTTTCAGAAAAGAGGGCGGTCTTTATTTACCAAAATCGAATGAAATTGATTATGTTATTTCTGTTTCCGACTTAGAAAAACCACTATATTCTTTCGATAAAAGCACTTACGAAGTAGACATTTACAAGGATTTTTACATCTCCAAACAGTTACTTTCCACGTTAAAAACCACCAACAAAGCACTTCACATTACCGGTAGTATTTTTGCCGATGAAAACGGTTTGGATAATTGCATCGTATTAAACGAAGATCGAAACGTAACTGAAGCATTAAATGGTAATATTTTCATGCTTAAAGACAATATTTTAAGCACACCTCCAACTTCCGAAGGCTGTCTAAACGGAATAATGCGCAAACAAATCCTTGCCATTGCCAAAACAGTTGAAGGCATCGAAGTAAAAGAAGAAGCCATATCTCCTTTTGACCTACAAAAGGCCGATGAATTGTTCATCACTAATGTTATCAAAGGAATTCAACCCATCACAAAATACCGCAAAAAAGAGTTCAACACAACTTTTGCCGAAACTTTGCTTCAAAAACTGAATACTAAAATACGATTAGGTTAATTATAGATAGGGTTTTCAGGAGCATTAGACCAGATTAAATATTCCCCACCTTGCTCCTTAATTTTTTCTTTCCAGAAATCGGTAGGTGATTTTGCAATGATTTTATTGCGTAATTCATTTTCCGAGATAATCCAGGAATTAGATTCTAATTCGTTCTGCAGTTGTTCGGCATCCCAACCTGAATAACCCAAAAAGAATCGAATATTATTTCGACCAATCTTACCGTCATTTATGAGATTCTTGGTAAGATCAAAATCTCCTCCCCAATAAATCCCTTCGGCAATTTCAATACTTCCGGGAATCAGCTGCGGAACGTTGTGAATGAAATACAAATTGTCCTGTTCGATGGGACCGCCATTGTAAATCTTAAATGTAGCGCTAATTTCAGGAATTAACTCGTGTAAGGTATAACCCAGTGGCTTGTTGAGTATAAACCCAACAGAACCATCTTCATTGTGGTCTGCAAGCAAAACCACCGATCTATTAAAAGACAAGTCTCCAGTAATAGAAGGTTCCGCTACAAGCAAGTTTCCTTTTTTTGGTTTTACAGCTATCATAACACTAATTTTTAGACTTAAATTTAACAAAAATATTACGGATGCTCCAAATAAAATCGTTAAATAACACAAAAAAAGCCACGCAATGCGTGGCTTTTATAATTTATCCAGAAACTATTATTTGTTAACTGCTCCTTCTAATTCAGCACCTGCTTTGAATTTTACTACGTTTTTAGCAGCAATCTTGATAGTTTTACCTGTTTGAGGGTTTCTTCCTTCTCTTGCAGCTCTTTTAGAAACTGACCAAGATCCAAATCCAACTAAAGATACTCTACCACCTTTTTTCAAAGTACCTTCAACATTGTCTAAG
>DATEDY010000243.1:0-7411 GCA_035281405.1 Flavobacterium sp. | reverse complement strand
ATGAGCGAAGAAAACGAAAATATAGAAGATTTAACGCCAGAAGAAGAGAATCACTCTGAAGAAATCCCTTCAGTAGATAGTAAATCTTTTGAAGGAGAACATTTTTACGAACAAGACGAAGAAAATCCTGATGCTACCATTACAAAAGTAACCGGTATGTATAAGGATTGGTTCTTGGATTATGCATCATACGTAATCTTGGAGCGTGCTGTTCCGGCTATTGAAGACGGATTTAAACCCGTACAGCGTCGTATCATGCATTCCATGAAAGAATTGGATGATGGTCGTTATAACAAAGTAGCGAATGTCGTTGGACATACTATGCAGTACCATCCACACGGTGACGCCAGTATTGGTGATGCCATGGTGCAAATAGGTCAGAAAGATTTATTGATTGATACCCAAGGAAACTGGGGTAATATTTTAACGGGTGACGGTGCCGCTGCTTCGCGTTATATTGAAGCACGTATCTCTAAATTTGGTTTAGAAGTTTTATATTCTCCTAAAATTACCGAATGGGGATTATCATACGATGGTCGTCGTGCCGAGCCTATCAATCTTCCGGTAAAATTCCCGTTGTTATTGGCACAGGGTGGAGAAGGTATTGCAGTTGGTTTGTCAACTAAAATTTTACCACACAATTTCAACGAATTGATTGATGCATCGATCAAAATTTTAAAAAATAAACCCTTTACATTATATCCTGATTTTCCTACTGCAGGTATTGCTGATGTTTCCAATTATAATGATGGTTTGCGTGGAGGTCGTGTACGTGTACGTGCCAAAATTTCGCAATTGGATAAGCAGACATTGGTGATTACCCAAATTCCTTTTTCGACCAATACATCGTCATTAATCGACAGTATTCTAAAAGCGAATGAAAAAGGGAAAATCAAAATCAAGAAAATTGAAGATAATACCGCTGCAGATGTTGAAATTTTAATTCATCTTCCGCCGGGTGTATCTCCTGATAAAACCATTGATGCTTTATACGCATTCACAGCTTGCGAAACATCTTTAGCGCCTTTAGGCTGTGTGATTGAGGATAACAAGCCTTTGTTTATTGGAGTATCGGATATGTTGAAAATATCTACCAATAGAACGGTTGATTTATTACGTCAGGAATTGGAAATCCAATTGCAGGAATTGGAAACCAAATGGCATTTCTCCACTTTGGAGAAAATATTCATCCGAGAAGAAATGTATATCGATTTCAAATTGTACTCTGATAAAGAATCTTTATTTGAATACATGTACAAGCGCTTCGAACCTTTCAAAAAATCATTTGTAAGGGATATTATTGACGAAGATTTGCAGAAGTTAACTCAGATTCCGATGATACGTATCACACGTTTTGACTCGGATAAAGCGGATGATTTGATAGCAAAATTGGAAGAAGAAATGGAACAAGTGAAACATCATTTGGCTCATTTGATTGAATTCGCTGTTGATTATTTTGCAAAACTGAAAGAAAAATACGGAAAAGGCCGTGAACGCCAAACCGAGTTACGTTCGTTCGATACTATTGAAGCTACCAAAGTGGTTTTACGTAATACTAAATTATATGTAAACCGTGAAGAAGGTTTCGTGGGTACCGGATTGAAAAAAGATGAATATGTTGCCGATTGTTCAGATATCGATGATGTGATTTGTTTCTTGCGTGATGGAAAAATGGTGATAACCAAAGTTGACGATAAGAAGTTTATTGGTAAAGACATTATTCATATTGCTGTTTTCGATAAGAATGACAAGCGTACCATTTACAATATGATTTACCGAGATGGAAAATCGGGATCTTCGTTTATCAAGCGTTTTAATGTTTCGGGAGTTACGCGTGATAAAGCGTATGATTTGACACAAGAAAAACCGGGATCTCAAGTGTTGTATTTTTCACATAACCCGAATGGTGAAGCTGAAGTGGTAACCATCTTACTGAGACAGGTGGGAAGTGTTAAAAAATTGAAATGGGATTTGGATTTTGCCGAAATTGCTATTAAGGGACGTGCTTCGAAAGGAAATACGGTTTCAAAATATCCAATTAAGAAAATTGAACTGAAAGAGAAAGGAATTTCCACTTTGCGTCCGCGTAAGGTTTGGTTTGATGATACAGTCCAGCGTTTGAATGTGGATGCAAGAGGTGAGTTGTTAGGAGAATTCCGTCCAAATGACCGTTTGTTGATTATTAATCAGTCCGGAAAATTGAAAACGATTATTCCTGAGCTGACAACGCATTTCGATGAAGATATGATTATCTTGGAAAAATGGCATCCTAAGAAACCGATTTCAGCTATTTATTTTGACGGTGAAAAAGAACGTTATTTTATCAAACGTTTCTTGGTTGAAAATGAGAACAAGGAAGAAATTTTTATTTCTGAACATGAAAAGTCACAACTGGAAATTGTTTCAACCGATTGGCGTCCGGTAGCAGAAATTGTTTTTGCAAAAAGCAAAGGTGTTCAAAAAGAAAACCAAACTATAGATATGGAACAGTTTATTGCTGTGAAAGGTATCAAAGCATTAGGTAATCAATTGACGACCGATAAATTGAAACAGGTGAATCTTTTGGAATCACTTCCTTATGAGGAACCTATTGAAGTAATTCCTGAAGAAATTGAAGTGAATGAATCTGAAGCTGAAGATGGAACCGATTTAGCAGATTATAATATCAGTCTGGACGACGACGGACAAATTACGTTGAGTTTGGATTAGTAATAAAAAAGCCCTGAATTTCAGGGCTTTTTTATTATATATTATTTTGTTTGATAATAAGGAAATTAGCAAGCCATTGATAAGCAATGAAACTTATGATAAATATACCGGTGAATAAATTATACGGTTGATCTAATAAAAAGGCTGTCAACATGGCTAAGCATCCTATGAAACCTAATAGAATTGTAATAATTAATGGCACATTTTTATATTTTGAAACCGAAAACATGGAACCGAATGGAACCATCATTAAAAAACCAAATCCTGCTACAATAATGAAGTTTTCGTTTTTGGTAATAAAGTAACTAATGAGTCCGATAAAGAATACGATTAGACTCATACCAACAAAATTGGAGCTTTTGATTTCGTTTTTGTCCAACATGAATTTTGCGTAGGGATTTAATCGGAAGAATAAATTGCTGATAGGATTGATCACCCATGTTGAAAATGCAAATACTGCCAATAGTATGATTATCGGTGTTAAATAAGGTTGTAGTCCTTGGTTTGATTCAGCTACAGCTCTCAATCCTTTTTGTAGAAAATAAAACCCGAAAATGAAAATCCATTGATTCTTCTTGGTAAGATTCTCCATGAAGAAAACATATTTTAAATAGCCACGATAAATGATATTATCCGCTTTTAACGCTTGAATCATTCCTGATTGTGCGTACTCGTTGTTGGGATTACTTTTTAAAGATTCCCTGAAATGCTCCAATGCCTTTTTATGATTTCCTTTTTCTAATAATCCCCAGCCATAATTAGAATGCGTGTAGGAGTTATCAGGATCTTCGCGCAAAGCACCTTCAATGGTTTCGAACGACTCTTCTTTACGGTTTAATTTCAGTAATGCGGTACTTCGTGTATTTAAGGCTAAAATATTTTCAGGATCCAGTTCTAATGCTTCGTCTGCAAATTTTAGAGCAACTTCATAGTCTTTTTTGAGTAACTTGAATTGTGCCAACTTTGCTTTAAAATCGGCATCTTCCGGATGAATTTCAATAGCTGTAAGTAGGAGAGGTTCTACCTCCTGGTATTTTTCCGAAGCCAATTTAATACATGCTTTGAAATAGTAATAAAATCCGGCATCAGGGTATAAGTGGATGGATTTATCAATTAATTCATCGGCTTCAGCATATTTTTCCTGCTGAAATTTAATAGCCGAAAGTAGATAAAACAAATAAGGATCATCTGCATTCTCTATTAGCAACTGATTGATTTCATTTTGTGCTAAATCGAATCGTTCAGAATTGATTAATAGCTCTATTTTTTCTAATTGTTCTGCAAACATCTTACTTCTTAATTTTTAAAAATTTCAAAATTTCGTCATACAAACCGGTTTCATTAGCATATAACGCATAATTTTTGGCAGTATTGAACCATTCTTGCGTACTTGGTTTGTGTTTATTGGCGGCATTCAATAAATCTTTAGTTGTCAAAGGTTTTGGTATGCCATCAATGAATGATTCTTCTAATTTAGCTTCAATGGCAATATCAATAAGTGCTTCAATATCGGCGCCGGAATAATGTTCCAGTTTTTTAGAAAGCGATAGGTAATCAATATTGTCGATTGGTTTTTGATCCAACTTAATTTTTAGGATTATTTCTTTGGCTTTTTCATCCGGAGGTGGAATGAAAATGATTCTATCGAATCTTCCAGGTCTTCTGAATGCAGCATCGAGATTCCACGGAGTATTAGTGGCTCCAATGATGAGTATTCCTTCGTTATTGCTGTTAATGCCATCCAATTCTAACAAAAACTGATTGATTAAATGACGGGAGGAAGATTGTTTCATATCACTGCGGCTGGCACCTAAAGCATCAATTTCGTCAAAAAACAAAACACACGGTTTGTTTTGACGAGCGATTTCAAATATGCCATGTAGGTTTTTCTCACTGTTTCCAATCCACATATCCAAAATATCATTCAGTCCTACAGTGAAAAATTTAGATTGAATTTGGCCTGCGGTTGCTTTTGCAATGAATGTTTTTCCACATCCCGGAGGACCATATAATAAAATACCACCACCAATTTTCTTTCCGTAAGATTTATACAAATCCTGATGTACTAAAGGTTTGATGATTTTTAAATCAATTTCTTTTTTGACATCTTCCATACCACCTACATCGTTGAAATTGATGTCGGACATTTGCAAAAACTGATTGGAACTTAATGTTTGTTTAAAATCGTCATCATCATCAAAATCATCATCATCGTCTATAACCGAGTCAAAGTTGCCTAATCTTAAATTGGAGTCCAGTACTTCGTCTTTGTATTCCGGATTGATGTCAAGTGCTCTTTGGTAATATTCTTGCGCTTTTCGAATAGCATTTTCTTCGAGTAAAATCTTGGATAACATGATTAAACTGTCAAAATGTTCTTCTGAGTCCAGTACATCTTCAAGAATAACCAAAGCTTTGGAGAACTCGCTTTTGGCAAAATAAGTTTGGGCCAATCCAAATTTGTACTGATTGGAATTTGATAGACGTATTAATTCGATGAATTGGATTTCGGCTTCATCAAATCTTTTGAGTTTTAGTAAAGAATCGGCCAGATGAAATTTTAACGGCAGATTATCAGGGGAATATTTTAGTGCTTCGAGCAAACTGTTTATTGTAGTATTATCCATCTTCAGATTAAAAAATATTCAAGCAATATAGTAAAAAAAGCCCTGTAAATTCAGGGCTTTTTTGTTAATTTCATGCTTTTGTTTTTACTAATTAGTAATATCTCCGTCTTCTAATTTACTATCCACAATTTTATTATTGTGAAGTTGGACAGGAGTTCCTTTTTTCTTCATTCTTAAATTCAGGAATTCCACAAATAAAGAGAAGAAAATAGCAAAATATAAATAACCTTTAGGGATACTATGTACTTCTGTTCCGCCGAAGAATTTCAATTCTGCTAAGTGAGAACCTTCTGCTAAAAGCATCACACCAATTAATATCAAGAATGATAAACCAAGGATTTGGATGGTAGGATGTTCATTTACGAATTTAGAAACTGGACCAGCAAAAATCAACATGATGATAATTGAAATGATGATAGCACCCACCATGATTTCCAATGCACCAGCAGGACCAAAACCAGTTGGTGGTTCAGCAGAACTTACTAAACCGACAGCTGTCAAGATACTATCGAAAGAGAACACAATATTCAATAAAGCAATTTGAATGATTGCTCCGCTTAATGAATTACTTGCTTTACCCGATGTGCCTTCTTCTTCACCTTCTAATTTGTGATGAATTTCAGAAACTGATTTATATAATAAGAATAATCCACCTCCAAATACGATTAAACTTTGCCCTGAAATTCCACCGGAAACAAATCCCCAATCGAAATCAAAGAATGATTTTTTTAGTCCCATTACCCATGTGATACCGAATAAAAGAATAATTCTAAAAGCCATGGCCAATAACAGCCCGATTCTTCTTGCTTTAGGTTGGTCTTCAGCTCTTAATTTTCCGGATACAATCGATAAAAAAACGATATTATCGATACCTAAAATGATTTCTAAAAAAGTTAACGTTAATAATGCAATCCATGCATCAGGGTTCATTAGAATTTCCATATGATTTGTTTGAATTTTAAAGTTATACGGGACTAGTTTATTTTTGTTACAGTTCCTTTTTGTTTTTTTGCTTCCCCAACAAAAGAATATTCGAATAAATATTGGTTCTTGTTGGTTGTCAGTATTTTAATGTTGATGGCTTTTTTTTCCTGCATGTTCTTAGGATTGAGTTTTTGAAGGATGTATTCGCAATCATTGATCCAACGTACACTGGCAGTGTCAGTTTTTCCGTTGAAAGTTTCGATTTGCAAGCTGTCGTTGCGTTCAAAAACCGAAGTCATTTTCTTTCCTTCAATTTCTTGGGTAAACTCAAATTTGCCGGTTTTAAAATCGTTGCAGTTGTGTTCCTGTTGGTAACAAGAAGCAAGAGTGAGACTTAGTAATAGTACTATTTTTTTCATTTTATTTGGAGCTGTTTACAAATGCCTGTAGTGTTATTTTTTTAATTTATTCAATTCATCGTCTGTGAAGTGTTTTAGCGTCTTCTCTTTAGAGAATTTATCGGCATTGTAATCGTTGGATTTGTTTTTTGGGATGGACAAACTATTCCATTCTGTTTTCTTCAGCATTTTAGCATAAAAAACGATTTGTCCTATATGATATGGATAGTGAGCCAGTTGTCTGTTGATGGCATCCATGGCGGTTTGTCCTTCGTTTCGGATATAAATAATTTGTGATAATTGTTCGGGTTGTAATGCATTGATGGTATTAAAGAAACAATCCCATCCTTTCTTCCAAAGTTGCATTAATTCTTCTTTGGTTTCCGAATCGGTTTCAAATTCCCCATCACGGTTACGCCATTCTTTTTCTCCATCAGTGGTTAAGAAATCGGTCCATCGTGATAACATATTTCCAGCCATATGTTTAATAATGACAGCAATACTGTTGGTATCTTCATTGGCTGAAAAAAAGAGTTGTTCATCTTCCAGTTGTTCCATCGCTTTTTCGGCAATGGTTTTGTAATACAGCATTTGCTTTTTTACACTTTCAAGGTAAATGGTATTATTTTCCATCGAATAAACTTTTCATTATGGTTTTAAGTCCTCTAAATATAAGGAATATTGACAGTAAACACAAAACAATGCCTAAACCTAAAACCGGAAAGTATAAAGAATGGCTTTGATTTTTAAATG
>DATEDY010000242.1:0-7686 GCA_035281405.1 Flavobacterium sp. | reverse complement strand
CTCAATGTCTAAAGCATAGTTTGTGATTGAGTTTTGTGAAAGTCCTCGTTCAATTTTTAAATACGATTGATAACTTTTAATATAGCTTTGCCAATTCATGTGGGCAATTTAGGAAAAATTAAGCATAAAAAAATCCCGTCGCTAAACGGGATTTTATTGTTTATATAACTACAAATTAGAATTTGTAATTTAAACCGAAGTTGATTGATCTTAAATCAGCACCTAATCCAAAAGTATTGGTTTTGTCAGCTCCATCACCACCATTGTCGTTAGATGTGTATCCTAAACCAGCCCAAGTTGCTTCGATAGAAAAGTTTTTAGAAACGAAATAGTTTAAACCTAAACCTAAGTTTACACCGATTTGTTTTTCTTGTTGATTAGCTAAATTGTCATCAACATTACTGTAATCTAAACCTAACTCACCGAATAATGAAAATTGAGAAGCTGGAGTTGCATAGTATCTACCGAATGCTCCTACAGTCAATGCAGTTTCGTCAGCAGTTTCAATAGGACCATTCTCTGACTTGAAAGTTGAATAACCTAGTTTACCTCCAATTGCGATATTTTCAGTTAAAAAATAACCAATTTTAGGCTCGATTTCAAATCCTGAAGATTTATTGTCACCAGTTTTTTCTGAACCAATTCCAAACGCTCCAGAAACGAATAAATCTCCTTTTGAAAATCCTTGACCTTCTTGAGCATTAGCAAAACCGAATGCGAATACTGCAGCAGCAGTTAACATTAATTTTTTCATAACTTGTTTTTTAAATTTTAAAAATTCGGAGGCGAAAGTAATGAAATTTGATGCTTCCAAAAAGGATTTTAACCAGAGTTTTCGAGTTTTTAAGGTTTGTTTCTGATTATCAATTGGTTATTAGGTGTTAAATTTTACTTAAAAAGAGAAAGCTTTTCTCGTTCTTGAGAATGCATGCAAGTTATGTTTGTATTGAAAAACAAAAAACCTCCAAGGAGGAGGTTTTTTGGATCTAAAATAAAGGAATATTAGAATTTGTACCCAGCTGATAAAGCCAATACATTGCTCTTTGAATCAAAATCATTTTCATCAATAATGTCAGTCATACCAATACTATATCTTAAAGATCCGAAAATATGGTCAGTAAAATTATATCCAGCACCTAAATTTAAGGAAATCGCTGTTGATTTAGAATCATCTTTGAAATCAGCAACAGTGTCTCCATCAAATGTAGCTTCCGCTTTTGTTAAAAATCCGATTTGAGGACCAGCTTCTATGCTCAACTTTGGAATTGGATAAAACTTGGCCATAATTGGAAGGTTTATATAAGCTAAATCCCAGATTAATTTATCTGATTCACCAGGAACATCCTGTCTGCCTCCTTCAACGGAGTACAAAAGCTCAGGTTGAATTGCAAATTTGTCCGTAAGTTTTATTTCGGCAAAACCACCAACGTGGAAAGACGGTCTCATTTCCATGTCTGTATTAACGAAAGTATTTTCGAAATCACCTGATAGAGTGCCTACGTTTAAACCCGCTTTAACCCCAAACTTAAACTCTTGAGCATTTGCAAAACCAAATGCAAATACTGTAACTGCAGTTAATAAAATTTTTTTCATAGTTTTTTGTTTTTAATTTGAATTCGTTCATGAAGATATGTAATATTTTACTTTCATAGAAGAAGAAAGTAAAGTTTTTTTTCTTTTAACTTGCTGGTTTTTATTGAAATATGTGTTTTTTTTGATGTTTTAAAAGCAAAAACCTCCTGAAAAGGAGGTTTTGTCTTTATTTGATACTATTAGAATCTATATGATCCAGATAATGAAAGCACATTGCTTTTTAACTCATATCCATCAACATCAAGAATGTCTGATAGACCTATGCTGTATCTTAGACCAGCTGAAATATTATCAGTAAAGTTGTATCCAACTCCTAAGTTTCCACTGAAAGCTGTTGATTTTGAATCGTTTTTTAACTCTTCTACAGTATCACCGTCGTAAACAAGTTCAGCTTTTGTTAAAATTCCAACTTGTGGCCCTGCTTCAAAACTTAATTTTTCAGTTGCATAGAATTTAGCCATCACAGGAATGTTGATAAATTGTAAATCCCAGATTAATTTTTCTGAATCACCAGGGACATCTTGTTTAGCTCCCTCAACAGAATAAACAACCTCTGATTGAAGAGCGAATTTGCTGGATAATTTCATTTCGACAAGACCTCCAACATGAAAAGATGGTCTCATGTTAGTGTCTTCATCAATAAATGCTTCCGTTGCATTTCCTGATAAGTCACCTAGGTTTAAACCTGCTTTAACCCCGAATTTAAACTCCTGTGCATTTGCAAAACCAAATGCAAATACTGCAGCTGCAGTTAACAATAATTTTTTCATAGTCTATTTTGTATTAAAGTTTGTTTAGTGAAAATACTAAAATTAAATATGTTGCTAAGTTGCAGATTTTAAAGTTATTAACAATTTAGGTGAAACGGCTTTTCGGCGGATTAATTGGTTTTTTGTCGATAAAATAACCAAAATTAGTGATGATTTTTTTGAGAAAATTACCCCAAATAAAGGAGGTTTTTTTAGACAAAAAAAAGGTTGTTAACTTTCTTTTGAAGCACTGTTGTGTACGCCACTCGTAAAAAAATACTAATTTGGCATAATTTTCGTTTAAAAGTAAGAAACTAAATTTATGAAAAAGCTAATTTTAAGTGGACTTTTTGTTGTTTTCTTCTCAACTTTAGGTCAAGCGCAGTTATTGAAAATTGGGGTTAAAGCGGGACTCAATTATGCTAATTTTTCTGGCTCAGATTTGCAAACCGATGCGATAACGAGTTATCATGCTGGATTATCCGCCCAAATTAAATTAGGAAACAAATTGTCACTTCAACCTGAAGTGATGTATTCTACTCAAGGTGCGACTTTAGATAATGTTTCTGAGGAGGTGAAAGCAAAGCTTGGGTATATGTCAATTCCGTTACTGGCAAGAGTGCATATGGGAAAATCAGTTAGCCTGGATTTGGGGCCGCAGTTCTCGTATTTGTTGTCTAAAGACGTTGATTTTGATACCGATATCAACGAATTTGATTTTGCAGCCGTAGGAGGTTTAACTATTAATTTAACAGAAAGTATCTTCGTGCAGGGAAGATATGTGTTGGGGCTTACCGAAATATCTAAAAATGCTGATGCTAAAAACTCTGTAGGTCAGTTGTCTGTTGGTTTCTCCTTCTAATAACAAAACAATAGTATTAAAAACCATTTCGTTTTCGGAATGGTTTTTTTATTTTTACCAAAAATCAACAACATGAAAATCCTAATCATTAACGGACCTAACCTTAATTTGCTTGGTAAACGCGAACCTGAAATTTACGGGAATCAGGATTTTGAAAATTATTTTGAGAATTTGCAGATAAAATTTCCAAATCTGAATTTAGAATATTACCAAAATAATGTAGAAGGGGAATTGATTAACAAGCTTCAGGAAGTTGGTTTTAGTTACGACGGTATAATCTTAAATGCCGGTGCATACACGCACACTTCTATTGGGATAGGTGATTGTATAAAAGCGATTGCAACTCCGGTAATTGAAGTGCATATATCGAATACCTTTTCTAGAGAAACGTTCCGTCACCAATCTTATATCTCACCAAATGCAAAAGGAATAATCATTGGATTCGGGTTGCAAAGCTATGATTTAGCTATTCAATCTTTTATTTAGTTTTTAAGAAAGATGTCATAGCTGAGTCTGAATAAAGTTCCTACTACAACCACTAAGAAAAATACTCGGATAAAAGCATTCCCTTTTTTGATGGCTAACTTGGCTCCCAGCCATCCACCCAATCCATTGCAAAAAGCCATTGGTAAGGCAATTAGCCAAATAATTTTTCCTTTGGATATAAATAAAACCAAAGAACCAACGTTGGAAGCAAGGTTGACTAACTTGGCATTAGCCGAAGCATGTAAAAAATCAAAACCCAAAACAGAAATAAAGGCCAGCATTAAGAAACTTCCTGTGCCCGGTCCTATGAAACCATCATAGAAGCCAATTACAATGCTAATCAGTACTCCGAAAATTACAGATTGTTTATAGCTGATGTTTTTGGGTTTATGAGTTCCAAAATCTTTTTTAATGAAGGTGTAGATCGCAACTCCGATTAATACAACAAATAGTAAAGGCTTCATGAAATCATTGCTAACAATTGTCATGATGTAACTTCCTCCAAAAGCGGCTATGCAAGAGAAAAAAGCCATGATAAGGAGTAGTTTCCAATTCATGTCCACTTCTTTTAAATAGTGTAGTGACGCAATGCTGGTTCCTGTAAATCCTGGTATTTTGAGTGATCCCATTAAGTTGGCTACGGGTTGGTGAGGCAATAAAATTAAAGCAATCGGAGTTTGGATTAATCCGCCACCACCAGCTATGGCATCTATAAATCCGGCTAAGAAGGAAGCGAGACAAAGTATAATGATGATATAGGTTTCCATAAGGGATTAGTGCTAAAAATAAAATTCCAAATTCCAACAGTAGTATAATTGGAATTTGGAATAGAATATCATTGTGTTTTAAAAAATTATGCTCTTACAATATTGGCGCCTAATGCTCTCAAACGCTCATCAATACGTTCATAACCACGATCGATTTGCTCAATGTTTTGAATAGTACTCGTTCCTTTTGCAGTTAAAGCGGCAATTAATAAAGAGATTCCTGCTCTGATATCAGGAGAACTCATGGTTGTTGCTTTTAATTGTGATTGAAAATTATGTCCCATTACAACAGCTCTATGTGGGTCGCACAACATGATTTTGGCTCCCATGTCAATCAATTTATCCACAAAGAATAAACGGCTTTCAAACATTTTCTGATGAATCAAAACATCACCTTTTGCTTGTGTGGCTACCACTAAGATAATGCTTAATAAATCTGGTGTAAATCCAGGCCAAGGCGCATCTGCGATAGTAAGAATTGAGCCGTCAATATCTGTTTTGATCTCATAACCGTCTTTGTGTGCGGGAATATAAATATCATCACCTTTCTTTTCCAAAGAGATACCTAGCTTTCTGAAAACATTTGGAATTACTCCTAAATTATCCCATGAAACGTTTTTAATAGTGATTTCGCTTCGAGTCATGGCAGCTAAACCGATCCATGATCCTATTTCAATCATATCCGGAAGAATTCTATGCTCGCAACCTCCAAGGCTTTCTACTCCTTCGATAGTTAATAAGTTGGAGCCTACTCCAGTGATTTTTGCTCCCATCGCGTTCAGCATTTTGCATAATTGTTGCAGGTACGGTTCGCAGGCAGCGTTGTAAATTGTAGTTGTTCCTTCGGCAAGTACAGCAGCCATTACGATGTTAGCTGTACCTGTTACTGATGCTTCGTCAAGTAACATATATGTTCCCTGTAAACGTCCGTCAATTTCAACTCCGTAAAAATGATCTTCTCTCTCGTATCTGAATTTGGCTCCAAGATTAATAAAGCCTTCAAAGTGAGTATCCAAACGACGACGACCAATTTTGTCTCCACCTGGTTTTGGAATATAACCACAACCAAAACGTGCCAAAAGTGGTCCAACAATCATGATGGATCCTCTTAAGCTTCCGCCTTCTTTTTTGAAGGCTTCCGTTTTTAAATAATCAATATTTACTTCATCAGCCTGAAAGGTGTAATCTCCAGGGCCATTTTTTTGAATTTTAACGCCTAAATTGCCTAAAAGAACAATTAGTTTATTAACATCAATAATATCAGGGATATTAGTGATTCTTACTTTCTCTGAAGTCAATAAAACAGGGCATAATACTTGTAATGCCTCATTTTTTGCTCCTTGGGGTTGTACATTCCCTTTTAGAGGTTTTCCTCCTTCTATTTTAAAAGTACCCATATAGTATTTGTTTAAAAGTGCTAGGCTTGAAGTTTACCTGTTGCCTTTTGCTTTTGACTTATTTCTGATTATTGTTTTTGTTGAATGGCTTTTTGCCATTGTTTTTTGGAATGAACTTAGGTTTTCCACTGGGATTATTCTGTATTTTGTTTGACATGCGTTTGTTAGTACGCATTAAGTCGTGTGTGTTTGACAGTTCTTCAGTCGTGCTCATCAAGTTTAATTTCCCATCTGAAAGCTCATACAAATGTTCGAAAATTACAGCATCAGTTACAGTGTCTTTATTCCAGCTCAGATAGGATTTTTTCATATGATTTGCAATCACGCGAACTAAAGCTTGTTTCATTTCACCATCTTCCCATTGATTTGCTTTTTCAATCATGTAGGTGATGTTGTTTCCGTAGAAACGATATTTCGGAAAATTTTGCGGGTATTGCAAAGGATCCGGTTTTAGCTGTAAAACTTCTTTGGACGGAATAGGATAAGGTGAATCAACATCTAATTCAAAATTTGACATGATGAAAATTTGATCCCACAACTTATGTTGGAAATCTGGAACATCTCGCAAATGAGGATTCATACTTCCCATAACCGAAATAATATATTTAGCTAGCTTATTTCGTTCTTCACGGTTATCAAGTGCTACTGCCTGATCAATTAATTTTTGTAAATGACGGCCATATTCCGGAATGATAAGTGGTTTTCGCTCAGAATTATATTCTAAGTGTTCCACCACATCATTGGCGTTTTCTTTTGTGTACTTTGTAACCATTTATAATGAGATTATACCTTCGATTGTTGAAACTTCCTGATATTTTTTAATGATTTCGTCTGCATTTGGCATAATCACATCTACTGAAACACTGGTAAATTTACCGTTTTTCGACTGACGTGTGTCAATGATAGCGCCCATCCTGTCAAAAGCTTTTTCCACAGCATGGATTTTTTCCGTATCTGTTGGAACTATAAATTTATATAAATATTTTGAAGGCCAAACTTTGTTAACACTATTTAATTCTTCTTTTAAACGAATATAAAATTCGGTAGTCTTTTTATCCATCTTCCGCATTAAAATAAACGCAAATATACGTTTTTTGAAATTAGAATGGAAGTGATATAAAATTGAAATGCTAATATTTTAAATCAATTTTCAAAAACCAAATAGTTTATTTAAGTTTGCACCTTGAAATTCGGGTTTTGAAAAAAGAAGTAATTGTTATCACCGGCGGACCGGGAACTGGTAAGTCAACCATCATCGATGCACTAATCGAAAAGGGATACTCGTGTTATCCTGAAATTTCACGCGAAGTAACTTTAGAGGCAAAAAGACAAGGAGTTGACCAGTTGTTTTTGACGGAACCTCTTTTGTTTAGTCAGATGCTGCTTGATGGTAGGGTAAAACAATTTCAAAACGCCCAGCAAGAAGAAAGTACACTTGTATTCATTGATAGAGGACTTCCTGATATCTTAGCTTATATGCATTTTATTGGAGATGATTATCCAGATCATTTCGATCATACTTGTCATGAAAGTCGTTACACCAAGGTGTTTGTCTTGCCGCCATGGGAAGAAATCTACGAAAGTGATGAAGCGCGTTATGAAAATTTTGAACAAGCTAAGATTATTTACGATCATTTAAAAGAAACGTATGCTAAATACGGATATTCTTTAATTGAAGTTCCTATTGGAACTGTTGATGATCGTGTACTTTATATTTTAGACCACTTAAAATAAAGTTGCAGCATGGGGTTGTAAGTTAAAAATGAAATTACTTAACTTGCTGACCATAAACTATAAACTTTTAGAATGCAACAAGCATTACAAATTCTTGA
>DATEDY010000241.1:0-21726 GCA_035281405.1 Flavobacterium sp. | reverse complement strand
AAACCGGCGTATTGGCGTATGGTCCAAGGACGACGTACATACATGGTAGCGTATGGTCCGCGTAAGTTAGGCGCAAAGCCAGCACCGAAATCCAATTGTTCCAATCCTTGCAGATCAGTTTCTGAATAGGTTGCTTTTACTTCAATTCCTTCGGCAGTCAGGAAGTTAGATTCCTTTTGGTTGGAATTTTCAGTTTGTTCTTTGGTATTAGCCAAAGTAATATGTTGAATGTTTTTTCTCATTATTATTCTACAATCTTAAATAAATAATGGCGGTGGATTAGTGCTTTGTTTTTATTGTTTACCAGTGCACCTGTAATTATAGTACCTGTTCCTGCTCCGAAAACGGCAAAAGCTGATCCAT
This sequence comes from Flavobacterium sp., assembly GCA_035281405.1. Taxonomy (GTDB): domain Bacteria; phylum Bacteroidota; class Bacteroidia; order Flavobacteriales; family Flavobacteriaceae; genus Flavobacterium. The sequence goes on along the minus strand of DATEDY010000241.1, from coordinate 21,363 downwards.
TGTTCCCGGCTGCCAATACTCCGGAGGTTGCCAATAAACCGGCTCCTGTACCCAGTAGAATGTTTTTTAATGTTCTACCTCCTCTAGGAAAGTATCGGATACTGCTTAAGTTGTCTGTTTTGATATCTATTCCATTAACGTTAATGGTTTGAAGGTCTATGATGGCTAACATTCCAACTGTTTTTTTACGATCGTTAGTTGTGATTTTCACTCTTTGGCCTTCTTGGAAATATATTTGTTTTCCTGTTTCTTTATGAGTGGCTTCCAGTTTTTTGGTTTGTGCCAGCAGACTCATTGAAAGTAGTAGGAAAGTAATAGACAGCAACTTTTTCATAGTGGTTTGTTTATTGGTTTTCAGAAGCAAGTCTTTCCTGCTCCATTTTCTCGGCTAATCTTTTCTCTATTATCGGCGTGATTAATGTTTTTCTAGGATTGACTTTAACGAAAGGATACAATTCCAAGTCGCCAGCCATTCGGTCGTTTTTGTTAGGGTATTTGTTAGTTCCTAACAGAATTTCCTTTCCGGCGTCGAACAATTCCTGTTCATTTTGTGCACTTTCCTGTATTTTCTTTTGTGTAGTTCCTTCTTTTAGTTGTTTTAGCAATCCCCCATTGACTTCGATATCTTTGAATAAAGTTAAGGCTTTTTCGGCCAATTGCGACGTTAGGTTTTCGATGTAGTAAGCTCCGTCAGCAGCATTTTCAACGATATCGAAATAACTTTCGTGTTTTAGTACTAACAATTGGTTGCGTGAAATGCGGTCGCCAAATTCATTGTCTTTATGGTAAATGGCGTCATACGCTAAATTAGCCACAGCATTTGCGCCGCCTAAAATAGCACTCATGCATTCGGTAGTAGTGCGTAACATGTTTACATTATAGTCGTACAATGTTTTGTTGCGTTTTGTCGGAGTAGCGATAATGTGACAGTCGCCTGTGAAATGGTATTCTGCAGCTAAGGTTTGGAACAATGAGCGTAAGGCTCTTATTTTGGCTATTTCGAAAAAATAATTCGTTCCAACGGCTACTTCGATGGTAATTGGCCGGCTGTAATTTTCTATTTTATTGAAGTATTCATTAACATGAGCCATCGTGTAGGCTAATTGCTGTACCATATTGGCACCGGCATTTTGATACAGTGTAGTATTGATGTTAATGAAGCTGATGTTTTTGCAATCGGAAACCAAAGAAGCAAGGATTTCGAAATTGTCTTTCCCTTCGGTGTTGAACCAGTTTCCGTCGGAAGCCAACTGGTGAATTGGGTCAATTAAGCAATAGATTATGGCCTCTTTAGCTGAAGCAATCTGATTGATTTTTTTAAGATAATCTGCCGAAAGAAATTTGATGTTCAGGTAAATGGTGTTTTTTTGGATGTCAATACCTGAAAGAAGTTTGTCGATATCAATAGTATCGTTTTCTATTGTGAAACGGATGCTTTCTGCGCCTCGATTTAATGAGTCGTTTGCTTTTCGAATTGATTTATCTAAGTCGAATACAAAGATATTTTGCACTATTTTGAAAGCATCGCCCGCACTTATCGGAGCTATTTTACTACCATCTTCATCACGGTGATAAAAAGGTTTTACTTTGATGCCTTCAGGACTTTCCCAAACCAGTGTATCGTTATAATCAGCACCTTTTAATTCATATTGAATTTGTTGTTTCCATTGTTTTGATGAAACAGGGCTAAAATCGTTGAAAAGTTTTTCTTCCATAATTTGAAATTCCAAATTTCAATTATAGAATTCCAAATTTTGTTGTTTGGAATCCTTTAGTTGATTGTTTGCGATTTATTCGGTTTGTTCGATGGTGTCACCTTCAAACTCTACGATGTAAATGTCTTCTTTTTCGCGTTTCATGTAATATTTTTCGCGTGCGTATTTTTCAATTTCGTTAGGGTTTTTCAACCGTTTGATTTGTTCTTTATCTTTTTTGGTTTCCCCTTGATAATACGCTTTGTTGTCTTCTAATTCCTCTTTTTCCTGATTAAGGATGCGATGATCAAAATACGAATAGTTGTCCAGAAATACCATCCAGATTATAAAAAACAAAGTCACCAGGAAATATTTATTTCCTATGAATATCAGCCAGTTGTTTTCTGCTAAAAATCGAGTGACTTTTTCTTTCATGGTTTATGCTATTTTCTGATTGATTACGGCGCGAACAACATCAATGGCCACGGTATTGTATTTATCGTTCGGGATGATGATGTCAGCATACGCTTTAGTTGGTTCGATAAATTGTTCGTGCATTGGTTTTAAGGTCGTTTGGTAGCGATTTAAAACTTCTTCCATGTCACGGCCGCGTTCTGCTATATCACGTTTTAAGCGTCGAATTAGTCTTTCGTCTGAATCGGCATGTACATATACTTTGATATCAAACATTTCTCTTAATTCAGGATTGGTCAGGATAAGAATTCCTTCTACAATCATTACTTTTCGTGGATGTGTGTGAATGGTATCACCAGTACGGTTGTGTTTTACGAAGGAGTAGACTGGTTGGTCAATAGCTTTGCCTTCTTTTAAGTCTTTTAAGTGTTGAACTAAAAGTTCAAAATCTATTGAACGAGGATGATCAAAATTAATTTTTGTACGTTCATCTAAAGATAAATCATTAGTTTCCTTGTAATAATGATCTTGAGAAATAATTCCTACCTCAGTTTCTGGTAATTCGTTCATGATTTGATGAACAACCGTTGTTTTTCCAGAGCCTGTGCCCCCTGCAATACCGATAATTAACATATAAATTTTGTTGAATCTGAATGGCAAAAATAGGAAATTATTAGTTTGTATTTTTAAAACAAGATTGATATTGTCTTAAAAAAAATACTAAATTAGCGATGTCAATAAAAAAAAGATATAATGAAAAAAATTACCGTTTTAATGATGATGCTTACTGCATCATTAGGTTTTTCTCAAAATGGAGAGAAAATCAAGTATGAGAAAGAAAAAATTAAAGAAATGGAAGCCTATTTATTCGAGGAAGTTTTTACTACTGTGAATAATAAAAAAACGTCTACTGTTATTCTTAAAGATGGTAGAGTTATCAAAGGTTACTTTAAAGATATTGACCGTAAAAAAGGACAAATCACTGAGATTAAATTTAAGGACAGTGTTACTGGGAAACAAGAAGAATTGGATGCCGCTTTGATTAGTGAGTTGTATTTGGCTCCAAGTAAATTTGAGAAAGGAATGAAAGCATTTAAAAATGCTACCAATATCAGAAGCTTGGCTACAAAAAACATGAAAAAAGCGACTAATAAAGAAACGGTTTTCTTTAAAAATCAAATGGTTTCTTTGAAAAATAAAAAAGAAAACAAAGAGTATTTGATGCAGCTTATTAATCCATCTTTTGATGGTGTTATTGAAGTATATGGAGATCCAAATGCTAATGAAACACAAGGTGTTAGTTTTGGTGGTATGCAAATGGGAGGTGGTCTTTTAAAATCATTTTACTTGAAAAAAGGGGATAAGATTTTCTGGATGCACAAAAGTGATTTTAGTGATTACTATAACGAGATTTTTGGTGACAATGCAGAATTCATGAAGCAGTATCCTTTAAACTCAATCGAGTGGGGTTATTTGAGCTATTTGATTTACGAATACACAAGAATGACTGAAGAAGCAAAAGGTTAATTGTTTCAAGATACATTTATGAAGCCCGGTTTGTCCGGGTTTTTTTGTTGCCTTTTTTTAAAAAAAATATTTAGAATTAAAAGAAGTATTTACTTATTAATCTAAGAAAATCTGATACTTTTGCGCCAAATTAAAAGTTAAAATATGAAAAATGTAATTACAATTTTATTTGTGACCCTTATGTCCCTTAAAGGTTTGTCCCAAATGAAATTATCTGAGAATTATTCGTACAAGGTTAGTGAGCCTTACCGAGTTTTTGATGCAGATCAAAAAGTTTATTTTGCAAATGGTAATGAATCTCTAGCCATCAAGATTGATGAGGATGATGTTATGATCCAAAAGTTCAATTCTCAAAAACCGGCATTTATTGGTCAGAAAAAATATGAAAAAGTTTTTCCTAAGCATTTTGTTATAGAAGGCGTTTCTGAAGTAGATAATCACTATTATATATTTTATTCTTCATGGGATGGAGATAATGAAAAAGAACAGTTGTTTGCACTTGAAGTTGATTTTGCAAAAGGTGAATTGAATACGAATCCTAAATTGGTATTGCAGGTAAACGGGAAAATTGCCGGAACGATGGTTGCAACTGGATTTTCCGTGAAAGTGATCAATAAGTTTGATTTCTTCATGTCTCATGATAAGAAATCGATGTTGGTTAAGTATAGAAAAAAACCAGAAGTGAAGAGTGATGTAAAAAGCTATGATATTTTAGGGCTTAATTTATACGATGGTGGATTAAAAAAGATTTCAACTAGTGAGGTTACCATGCCTTACACAGAAAGAAGAATGGATAACTTGGATTATCAGTTAGATAATAAAGGGAATTTATATCTTTTGACAAAAATTTTCAATGACGATTCCTATAATGAAAAGAAGAAAAGTAAAGATAAAGATCTAGTAGCCAATTATCATATTGAGTTGTTATTCATTAAAGCCGGAAGTAATAAAATTGAAATTTCAAAACTTGACAACAAAGAAAAGTTTATTAATAGAATTTCATTATTTGATACACCAAACGACTTTTTAGTTTGTGGTGGTTTTTATAGTACTGGTAAAGGATCTTATGATGATATTGATGGAATTGTTGCATTTAAAGTGAGTTCAGAAGGTAAAATTTATGAGCCGGTTTATCATGAAATTCCGTTAGAGATCTTAAACCAATATGAGAGTTCTAAAACGGTAAAAAAGAATGAAAAGAAAGAGCGTAAAAAAGATGACGCTATGTTTAATGATTTGTATTTAGATGGACTTACGGTGAATAGTGATGGTAGTATTGTTTTAGTTGCTGAGCAGTATTTTACTATTACTCATTATAGTGCAGGTATGAACGGAAGGGGTGGTACTACACGTACTACTTATCATTATTGTGATGTGTTAGTTACTAAGATCGGAGTAAAAGGAGAATTGGCTTGGATGAAAAAAATCCCTAAAAACCAAGTAGGAGGAGCAGGTCAAGGAGGAATGTCTTACAAGCATTTTGTGGCCAACGGAAGTCATTATATCGTTTATTTGGATAATGTTAAGAATATTGATTTAGGGTTCAATGAAGTACCTAAAAGACATACTGATAGAAAAGGTGGTTATTTGACTTCGGTTAAGATTGATGATGCTACAGGAGCTTTGTCTAAAGGTTCTATTTTGAATGTTCGTGAGATTGAAGATTTTGAATTACACCAGTTTTCTACCAATAGAATTTTCAAAACTTCAGAAAATTCATTTATGTTTGAATCTTATAAAAAGAAGAAAGAAGACGTTATGATTAATGTTACTTTGAAATAGTAATATTATTATAAAGCAATCAATAAAAAACCCGGATTATTCCGGGTTTTTTATTGATTGCTCTTTCTCTAGATTGAGTAAATGTGCCATATTTTTGATCACATTGTCGTGTTTTTTAACGAAAGGATTTTCCTGATCCCAAACGTAACCTGCCAGGACGGCGCATATTTTTCTTTTTACATCTGCATTTTCAGGCTGGTGAAAAAATAAAGTTTGCAGATTTCCGGTATACCACTCTTTTACATACGTAGTAAATACTCCGATTCCTCTTCTCATGTATTCTGTGAATTCGACTTCCCAGTCTACTTTTTCTCCTTGTAACTGACGGTGAATCAATTTTGCTGAAAGCATACCTGATTCTGTAGCGAAAGCAACACCTGAAGAGAAAACAGGATCCAAGAATTCAGAGCTGTTTCCAGTTAAGGCAAAACCATCGCCGTACATTTTTTTTACCGAACGGGAATAGTTTTCCAGTTTAACCGGTTCAAATAGGAAATCAACACCGCCAAATCGTTTGATGTAATAATCAGATAATTGAATTGCATTTTTCAAGGCTTCTGCGTTATCTTTATTTGTTGACAGCGAATTGATGAAGCTTGTAGGTCCAACCACACCTAAACTTGTATTTCCGTTAGAAAACGGAATTACCCATAGCCATACTTCCGTTTCTAGAATATCAAATGAGATTAGCGTTCCTTCTTCGCCTTCAGGACGATTGATGTCCTTTACGTGCGTGAAAATGGAAGAGTGCGGGTCTAATTTTGAAGGTGTGTCTAAATCCAATAATCTAGGTAATACACGGCCATAACCGCTGGAATCAATAATGAATTTGGCGTGGATCTCTTTAGTGTTACCCTCTTTGTCTTTCACAGTGGTGATAGAGTCAGATCCATTGAATTCAACAGCCAGTACTTCGCTTTCAAATTCAAGGTCAATTCCTTTACGGATTACTTCCTGTGCTAAAGTGTTGTCGAAATCTGCTCTTGGTACCTGCCAAGTCCAATCCCATCCTTCAGAGAACTTATTACTAAAGTCAAAAACACATATTTCTTCCCCTCTAATAAAACGGGCTCCTAATTTTTTTTCAAAGTTCATAGCATCCAAAGCAGGGAAAAGACCTGCTTCATAAAAATGATCCATAACTCTTGGGATCAAACTTTCTCCTACTACCAATCTCGGAAACTTCGTTTTTTCAACAACTTTTACGTTTATTCCATTGTTATGTAAGTAGGATGCTGAAACACAACCTGATGGTCCTGCACCAATTACTAAAACATCTACAAATTCCTTCGTCATATTTTTCTTTTTTCTTCCTAAGAAAGTATTACTTTTGCGAGTTCAAATTAACTACATAAAATTTGAAAATAAAAGCAGAAGTTAATTTATAATTTTGCACTTAATATAAGAATGTTTGATGAACACAATTAATGAATATTTAAGCCTTAAGGAGTTTGAAGCTATTGTTTTTAAGAATAACAAAGTAGCTGTAAGTGAAACTGTTTTAGAGAGAGTCGGCGCTAGTTTTGATTTTTTAAAAGAATTTTCCGGCAACAAGGTAATCTATGGTGTTAATACAGGTTTTGGTCCGATGGCGCAATATCGTATTAAGGATGAGGATCGTTTACAATTACAATACAATTTAATTAGAAGTCATTCTTCAGGAACTGGTAAACCACTGAGTCCTGTTTGTGTGAAATCGGCAATTTTAGCAAGATTAAATACACTTTCTTTAGGTAATTCAGGAGTGCATCCGTCGGTTATTCATTTAATGAAAGAGTTTATTAACCGTGATATTACACCGCTTATTTTTGAGCATGGCGGAGTGGGAGCCAGTGGTGATTTAGTACAATTGGCACATTTGGCACTGACATTGATTGGTGAAGGAGAAGTGTTTTATAAAGGAGAAAGAAGAAATACAGAAGAGGTTTTCAAGATTGAAGGTTTACAGCCAATCAATGTAGAAATTCGCGAAGGTTTGGCTTTGATGAATGGAACTTCGGTCATGACCGGGATAGGAATTGTTAATGTGCATAATGCTGAGAAAGTATTGGACTGGGCAATTAAATGTTCTTGTGCAATTAACGAGATTGTTAAGGCATATGATGATCACTTGTCTTCTGAATTGAACAATACAAAACGTCATTTTGGTCAGCAGGAAGTAGCGCAAAGAATGCGTGAGAATTTAAGTGACAGTGCTTTGGTAAGAAAAAGAGAAGATCACTTATATACTGGTGAAAATACAGAAGATGTTTTCAAAGAAAAAGTGCAGGAATACTATTCGTTACGATGTGTGCCTCAAATTTTAGGACCGGTTTTAGATACGATTAAAGTGGTTTCTGAGGTGTTGGAAAATGAGATCAATTCGGCAAATGATAATCCTATTGTGGATGTTAAAAACCAACATGTTTATCATGGTGGTAATTTCCATGGTGATTATATCTCATTAGAAATGGATAAATTGAAATTGGTTGTAACTAAGTTGACCATGCTTGCAGAGCGTCAATTGAATTATTTGCTGAATTCGAAACTGAATGAAATATTGCCTCCGTTTGTGAATTTGGGTACTTTAGGTTTTAACTTTGGTATGCAGGGAGTTCAATTTACGGCTACTTCTACCACAGCAGAATGTCAAACATTGTCTAGCTCAATGTATGTTCATAGTATTCCTAATAATAATGACAATCAGGATATTGTGAGTATGGGGACGAATGCTGCCGTAATTACAGGGAAAGTAATTGAGAATGCATTTGAAGTTTTGGCGATAGAATTAATAACGATTGTTCAGGCAATTGATGCCTTAGGATATAAAAATGAAGTTTCTTCGGTTACTAAAAAAATGTACGATGAAGTAAGAGCTATCATTCCAGAATTCAAACAAGATCAGGTAATGTATCCTTTTGTTCAAAAAGTAAAAGATTATTTAATGGCAGAATAAATTCTAACACAAAATAACTAAACTATGAAAAAACTGTTTTTACTATTGGCAATGTTTGTTCAGCTTGTGTCGGCTCAAGAGCTGGCTTTAGTAAGGCAAGACGGTAAATTTGGATATATTTCCAAAACTGGTGAATATGCTATTCAGCCTCAATTCAAAGTGGCTAAAAATTTTTCCGATGGTTTGGCAGCTGCTGAAGAAAATGGTAAATGGGGATTTGTCAACATGAAGGGAGAGTGGGTAATTAAACCTGCGTTTGATGATGCGAAATATTTCAACAGTGGAGTTTGTGTTGTTGCTAAGGATAAAAAATGGTTTTACATTGATAAAAAAGGAGAGCAATTGCAATCGCCACAATCCGATAAAGTTTTTGATTTTGAAGGAGGAGTAGCTTTTATTAAGCAAGCTGAAAAAGTAGGTTTGATTAATTCGAAAGGTGTTGTTATTGTTGAGCCGACTTACCAAATTATTAAACCATTTGTTGATGGCTTTGCTAATGTGAAGCTTAATGATAAGTGGGGTGTTATAGATAAAACAGGTAAAATAAAGGTGGCGATTGAGTATGATGATTTGGGTGATATGTATAAAAATACTACCTGGGCTAAAAAGGGAACAGTTTTCGGACTGGTTTTTGATAATAAGTTTACGCCTGTTGATGGTGCTGTTAAAATTTGGGATTTTGAACACCAAGATTTGACCTATGCCAAGAAGGGTGATAAAATTGGTTTTATCGATCTTAAAGGGAAATGGGTTATTGAACCAAAATTTGATAAAGCCAGAGCTTTTGTTAAAAATATAGCGCCTGTTTGTGAAGGAAAAAAATGGGGTTATATCAATACCAAAGGTGAATATATTGTTAAGCCTGTTTACACCGATGCGGAAATTTTCAGTGAAGACGGATTGGCTCCTGTTCGTGAAAACGATTGGGGGTTTATTGATACTACAGGCAAATTGGTTATTCCGGCAAAGTATCAAATTACTGCTGGAGGATTTGCTGCTTGGTTCAGAAAAAACGATAAAGGGTTTGTTGGCGGATTAGCACGAGTTGCTATCAAGTCAGAAAAAAAATGGATGTACCTAAAAACTGACGGAAGTATTTTGGGGAATAAAAAATTTGATAACGCAGAATTATTTCAAAAATAATATAGAATATATGAAATGTGCCTTAGTAACAGGTGGTTCCAGAGGAATAGGAAGTGCCATTTGTCAGAAATTAGCAGAAGACAAAGTTTACCATATACTGATTAATTATCAGGGCAATCAGGAAGCAGCCGAGAATACTTTAGCAAAAGTTAAAGAAAAGGGTGCGACCGGTGAAATTATTAAATTTAATGTTGCTGATGCGGAAGAGGTAAAAAATGCTTTGACTACTTGGCAGGAAGCAAATCCTGAAGCTATTGTTGAGGTGATTGTGAATAATGCAGGGATCACTCGTGATGGGTTGTTTATGTGGATGTCACAGGATGATTGGAGCAATGTGATTAATACCAGTTTGAATGGTTTTTTCAATGTTACTAATTTTTTTATTCAGAAAATGTTACGTAATAAATACGGAAGAATCATTAATATGGTATCGGTTTCAGGAGTAAAAGGAACTGCCGGTCAAACTAATTATTCAGCTGCAAAAGGAGCTGTGGTTGCGGCCACTAAAGCTTTAGCGCAGGAAGTTGCCAAACGTAATATTACGGTAAATGCGGTGGCGCCAGGATTTATAAAAACAGATATGACTGGTGATTTGGATGAAAAAGAACTGGCAAAATTAATTCCAGCTAACCGTTTTGGTGAAGCGGAAGAAGTTGCTGATTTGGTTGGTTTTTTGGCTTCACGCAAATCAAGTTATATAACGGGAGAAATTATTAATATAAACGGAGGAATTTATTCATAACATTACTTTTTTTGAATGATGGATAGGAGAGTGGTAATAACCGGGATGGGTATTTATTCTTGTATTGGAACTTCGCTGGAAGAGGTAAAAAACTCTTTGTATGAAGGAAAATCTGGGATAATTTATGATGAGGAGAGGAAGGAGTTTGGTTTCCGTTCTGCGTTAACGGGTATGGTGCCAAGACCTGATTTGAAAAACATGCTCAGTAGGAGACAGCGAATCAGTATTGGAGAAGAGACGGAGTATGCCTATATGGCAACTCTTGAGGCTATGAAAAATGCAGGTATCGATGAGGCTTTTTTTGAGGAAAATGAAGTAGGTATCATCTTTGGAAATGATAGTGTTTCATTAGCTGTAATTGAGGCAACAGATATTGTTAGAGAGAAAAAAGACACCGCATTAATTGGTTCAGGTGCTATTTTTAAGTCGATGAATTCAACAGTAAATATGAATTTATCTACGATCTTTAAGTTAAGAGGAATCAACTTGACTGTAAGTGCTGCCTGTGCCAGTGGGTCACATTCCATAGGTTTAGGATATCATTTGATTAAAAGCGGATTACAGGAAATGGTAATCTGTGGTGGTGCACAAGAAATCAATAAATATGCGATGGCGAGTTTTGATGGATTGGGTGTTTTTTCGCCTAGAGAAGAAAATCCAGCAAAAGCTTCAAGACCTTTCGATGCTTCCCGCGACGGACTTATTCCAAGTGGAGGTGGGGCAACTTTGATTCTGGAGAGCTATGAATCGGCAGTAAAAAGAGGTGCGCCAATTGTGGCTGAAGTTGTGGGTTATGGTTTTTCGTCTAACGGAGGACATATTTCAACACCTAATGTTGATGGTCCAGCGGCTGCTATGCGTAAGGCTTTAGAACAAGCTGGTTTGCGTCCTGATCAAATTGATTACATTAATGCACATGCTACATCAACACCGGTTGGTGATGCCAATGAAGCTAAAGCGATATATGAAATCTTTGGTGAAAGCAATCCTTTGGTAAGTTCTACCAAGTCGATGACAGGACATGAATGCTGGATGGCAGGAGCGAGTGAGGTAATTTATTCCATTTTGATGATGCAAAATTCATTCGTTGCACCGAATATTAATTTTGAAACGCCTGATGAGGATTCTAAAAAATTAAATTTGGCGACAACTACAATAAATAAAAAAATTGACCTATTTTTGTCGAATTCTTTCGGATTTGGTGGAACAAATTCGGCATTAATAGTTAAAAAAATATAGTTTTTCAGAGATGAACAAAGAGAAGATTATTGAAATTATCAACGGTTTTTTGGTTGAAGAGTTTGAAGTTGATGGAGATACAATCACACCCGAAGCGAATTTAAAAGAAACTCTAGGGTTGGATAGTTTGGATTATGTTGACCTAGTGGTTACCATTGAGGCCAATTTTGGAGTGAAATTAGGAGAAGCAGATTTTATTGGAATTGATACTTTTCAGAAATTTTACGATTTGATTGAAAATAAAATAAAAGCAAAGGTATAACCTAATGAGTGAGTGGGACGGTAAATCAAAAGGAACACTTCTAGGATATAAAATATTTGTTTTCTGTATAAAAAAGCTCGGAATCAAAGCAGCTTACTCTGTTTTGATTTTTGTAGCTTTTTACTATTTTTTGTTCCAAAGAAAAAGTAATAAAGCGGCATTCTATTATTTCCACAACCGATTAGGATATTCGTATTTGAGATCAATTGGTTTGGTTTATAATAGTTATTTCACTTTTGGTAAAACGATCATTGATAAAACAGCCATATCTGCCGGATTAAGAAATAAATTCACTTATGAGTTTGATGGTGTGGATTTGCTTCGCAAATTGTTGGCTGAAAAAAAAGGAGGCGTATTAATTAGTGCGCACGTTGGTAATTTTGAGATAGCAGAGCATTTTTTTGGTGAAATTGATTTGGATTGCCAGATCAATTTGGTTACAACCGATTTAGAGCATTCTGTCATTAAAGAGTATCTGGAGAGCGTAACTAAAAAATCATCTGTAAAGTTCATTATCGTAAAAAACGATTTATCACATATTTTTGAGATCAATAATGCTTTGGCAAATAATGAGCTAATATGTTTTACAGGCGATCGTTACTTTGAGGGTACTAAATGCATGACTGAGGAATTGTTGGGGAAGGAAGCTAATTTTCCAGCAGGTCCATTTTTGATTGCTTCCCGACTTAAAGTTCCTGTTGTTTTTGTATATGTAATGAAGGAAGCTAATTTGCACTATCATTTATATGCCAGAATGGCTGATGTTAAACAGCGTGATGAGAAAGGTTTGTTAAAAGCTTATACCGCAAGTGTAGAGACTATCTTGAGAAAGTATCCTTTGCAGTGGTTTAACTATTTTGATTTTTGGAACGCATTCAAATAAAAGAAAAATGAAAAACGTATTAGTATTGTATTACACGCAATCAGGACAATTAGAAGATATTGTCAAAAACTTGGCAAGTCCACTTTTATCTGATGCTGATGTAAATGTTACTTTTTGCGATATAAGTTTAGAAAAACCGTTTCCGTTTCCATGGAAAAAGGATGATTTTTTTAATGCTTTTCCTGAATCATTTTTGCAAATTCCTGCTAAGGTATTAGCGCCTTCCGAAGCTGTTTTAAACACAAAATACGATTTGATTATTTTGGGATATCAAGTATGGTATTTATCACCATCAATCCCAGTTAATTCATTTCTGAAAAGTGCTTATGCTAAGCAACTTTTCGATAAAACACCTGTTATAACGGTTATTGGTGCACGTAATATGTGGGTAATGGCTCAGGAAAAAATGAAAAAGATTCTTCAGGAGCTGAACGCCGAATTGGTTGGTAATATTGCTTTGGTTGACCGTCATATTAATCATGTGAGTGTTATTACTATTGTTGAATGGATGTTTTCAGGGAAAAAAGAAAAATATTTGGGTATTTTTCCAAAACCAGGGGTATCTGATGAAGAAATTCTAGGCGCATCAAAATTTGGCCGGATCATTCAAAAAAACCTTCATGTTGGTTCATTTTCCGGTTTGCAGCAAAAATTAGTTTCTGATGGAGCTGTTGAGATTCGTCCGTTTTTAGTGGAAATGGATAAAAAAGCCAACAAAATGTTTCAAAAATGGGCAAATTTAATCATAAAAAAGACCCATTCTCGTCCAAATTGGCTGAAGGTTTTTAATGTTTATTTGTTGGTTGCAATTTGGTTAATCTCGCCAATTGTCTATATCTTGCACCTTTTTACATTTCCACTGAAATATTCAAGAATTCAAAGGGAAAAGGAGTATTTCAAAGGAGTATAAAAGATTTTTATAAAATATATGTTTGAAGTTTATATAACAAAATCTGGAAAGTATTTACCAAATGAGCCTGTTTCAAATGACGAAATGGAGTCTTATTTGGGTTTAATCAATAACACAGTATCAAAAGTAAGAAGGGTTATTTTACGCAACAACGGAATTACTACCCGCTATTACGCTTTAGACAAAAATGGTAATCCCACGCATACGAATGCTGAGTTAACCAATAAAGCTATTGGTACGCTTTATGATGGTGATTTTACGTCTAATGATGTGGAGTTGTTGTCTTGTGGTACATCTACTCCAGACAATTTGTTGCCTTCACATGCAGCTATGGTTCATGGATTGATGAAAAATAAATCGGTTGAACTGAATTCCTCTTCAGGTGTTTGTAATGCGGGGATGAATGCGTTAAAGTTTGGCTATCTTTCAGTGAAATCAGGAAATACAAAAAATGCTATTTGTTCTGGTTCTGAAAGAGTTTCGACTTGGATGAAATCTGAAAAGTTCGAGAATGAGGTAGATCATCTGAAAAAATTGGAAGAACAACCTATCATTGCTTTGAAAAAAGACTTTTTGAGATGGATGTTGTCTGATGGTGCTGCCGTTTTTTTACTGGAAAATGAGCCAAAAGGGCCGCAGCCTTTGAAAATAGAATGGATGGAAGCTTATTCCTATGCGTACGAATTAGAAGCTTGTATGTATGCAGGTGGAGATAAGTTGGAAGATGGCTCAATTAAGCCTTGGAGTGATTACAGCGCTGATGAATGGCTTTCTAAATCGGTTTTTTCCATAAAACAAGATGTTAAGATATTAGATCAGCATATTTTAGAAAAAGGTGCGTTAAGTATGAAAGACGCAATGGATAAAAACAACATTACACCTGAGGATATTACTTACTTTTTGCCGCATGTATCATCACATTATTTTGTGGATGGTTTGTATAAAAATTTAGCTGCGAAAGGGATTGAAATTCCTAAAGAAAAATGGTTTATGAATTTGAAGGATGTAGGTAATGTTGGTTCTGCTTCTATATATCTTATGTTGGAAGAATTAATGCATTCCGGAAAATTAAAAAAAGGAGATAGAATTTTATTATCTGTTCCGGAAAGTGGTCGTTTTTCTTATGCTTATGCTTATTTAACAGTATGCTAATGAGTCAGATATTACCTATAGTAGATAAAGAGTTTGTTGGGAATCTGATTCCTCAGAAATTTCCTTTTGTTATGGTGGATAAATTGCTTTCCTTCTCAGAGAATGAAGTGATTGCCGGATTGACCATTGCTGAAGATAATATCTTTTTTAGTAACGGAAAATTTCAAGAATCGGGATTAATAGAACATATGGCACAATCAGTGGCATTGTTCACGGGATATCAGTTTTATTTAAAACAAGAACCAGCTCCGACCGGTTACATAGGTTCCATCAAGACCATTGAAATTCTGGAATTACCGGAATTGAATGAAAATGTTGAAACCACGGTTAATGTACTTCATGAATTTATGGGCGTTACATTGGTTGATATATGTTCAAGAATTAATGATAAAGAAATTGCCAGAGGGCAAATGAAAACCGTTTTAGCTCAGTAATATGCAGTCTTTACAAAACACAATTGAAATCCAGAATTTTCTTCCGCACAGAGCTCCAATGCTTATGGTGGATTTGATTTTGGAACTCAATGATCAGGAAGTAAAGACGATTTTTGAAATCAAAGCTGATAACCTTTTTATTGAAAATAATTGTTTTAATGAAGTGGGACTGATTGAAAATGCTGCACAAACCTGCTCTTCGATTGTAGGACAAACTTTTTTTTTAGATGAAAAACAAGACGTTAAGGAAGGCGTAGCGGTTATTGGTTTTATCAGCGGAATAAAAAAGGCTAAAGTATATGCCTTGCCTAAGGTTGGAGATACTATTACTACTGATGCAGTGCTACATTCTCGTTTTGATTCTGATAATTACTGTATTTGCACCATGATTTGTAAAACTATGAATGGTGAAGCACTACTTCTTGAAGCAGAAATTAATTTATTCATTCAGGAGAAATAATGAAAAAGGAAGAAGTACCACAAGATAAAAGTAATCTTTCAGCAACTAACCTGAAAGAACTTTGTTATGCTACCGATGAAAATGGCAACTATACCACTGCCTTAAGTTCAGGGTGGGAGCCTAAAACCATTGCATTGGAAAATTCCATTCAGGATATCAATGATCGCATGGAAGAGGCAAAAGAAAAGATTAGAAATGGTTTGGCCAGTCCTATTGTGTATTTCATGGAAGCACATAAAATGGATTGGATTACTTTGGCAGATTATGTAGGAATGTGGACTTGGCGAGTTAAACGTCACGGAAAACCTTCCGTTTTTAAAAAATTAAACGATAAAATTCTTTCGAAATATGCTGAGGCATTCGAAATTACAATAGAAGAACTTAAGAATTATAATGGAAACTAATTTTATTCATCATCAATCAGCACATTGCGAGAACGGTGTTGCTTCTAACTTGCTGAAGCACCATGGGATAAATATTAGCGAACCCATGATTTTTGGGATTGGATCGGGATTATTCTTTTTTTACCTGCCACTTTTGAAAGTTAATCATGCGCCGGCTATCAGTTACAGACCCATGCCGGGATCTATTTTCAATAAAGCAGCCAAAAGATTGGGAATTAAGGTTAAACGTGTGAAATTCTCAAATCCTCAATCTGCTCAAAAAGCATTAGAAGATAATTTACAAAATAATATACCAACAGGATTACAAGTTGGCGTTTACAACTTGACTTATTTCCCAGATGAATACCGTTTCCATTTTAATGCACACAATTTAGTGGTATACGGAAAAAAAGACGACACTTTTCTGATCAGTGATCCTGTGATGGAAACGGTGACGACTTTAACCGAAAATGAATTGGAGAAAGTGCGTTTTGCCAAAGGTGCCTTGGCTCCTAAAGGGCATATGTATTATCCTGTCAATGTTTCTTCTGACGTTGATTTTAGTTCGGCTATCAGAAAAGGAATAAAAGATACTTGTAATGCTATGTTAGCTCCAATGCCTATTATCGGTGTTGCCGGTATGCGATTTTTAGCCCGAAGCATTAGAAAATGGCCAACCAAAAAAGGAGTTAGGGTAGCTAATCACTACTTGGCTCAAATGGTACGTATGCAGGAAGAAATAGGTACTGGTGGTGGAGGCTTCCGATTTATTTATGCTGCTTTTTTACAGGAGGCTGCAGCAATAATGAAGAATGAAGAATTAAGAACCCTTTCTGCTGAAATGACTGCTATTGGTGACTTATGGCGTGATTTTGCCGTAAATGCCGCACGAGTCTACAAAAAAAGAAGTAATCAGGAGGATGTATATAATAGTCTTGCTGATGAACTACTTCATATAGCTGACTTGGAAGAGGCTTTTTTCAAAAAATTAAAAAAAGCAATTTAATGCAGTATGAGCAAAGCGATTATCCATATCAATCAACTTTATAAAAAGTATAAAGATGCTGACGAATTTTCGGTGAATAACTTGACTTTGTCAGTTGAGCATAATGAAATATTCGGTTTGCTGGGTCCTAACGGAGCTGGAAAAACTACACTGATTTCTATGTTGTGTGGATTGGTTAAGCCTACTTCGGGAACATTTACTATCGACAATCTTTCTTATGATAAAAACGCCACGCAAATTAAAAATACGATTGGCGTCGTGCCGCAAGAATATGCTTTGTATCCAACATTAACAGCAAGGGAAAATCTTCGTTATTTTGGAAGTATGTATGGTTTGAAGGGAAAAGAACTATGTCAAAAAGTTGATGCCTCTTTAGAACATTTGGGACTACTCAAATTTGCGGATAAGAGGGTAGAAACGTTTTCTGGCGGAATGAAGCGACGCGTGAATTTAATTGCCGGAATTCTCCATGAACCGAAAGTGCTGTTTTTAGATGAACCAACTGTTGGTGTGGACGTACAGTCTAAAAATGTTATCATTGAATATTTGAAAGAATTGAATGCCAAAGGCACTACAATAATATATACTTCCCATCATTTAACCGAGGCACAGGACTTTTGTTCGCATATTGCAATCATTGATCGTGGGATTATTTATGCTCAAGGAACTCCTGAAGGATTGATTGCCAACACACCGCATGCTCATAATTTAGAGGATGTATTTATTTCATTAACCGGTAAAGAATTACGTGATGATGCATAAATTTTGGATGTCGGTATATAAAGAAATTCTTCTGCTTAAAAGAGATTTAGGCGGATTGGTGATTTTGTTTGTCATGCCGTTAGTGCTTATTATCACGGTGACATTAATACAGGATAGTACTTTCAAATCTGTATCCGATGCTAAAATCCCGGTTTTATTAGTGGATAATGACGGAGGCGAAATTGCCAAAACTGTTCAGCAAAATTTGAATGATAGTGGTGCTTTTGAAATTGTGACTCAGATTGGTTCTCAAAAACTGACCGAAGCTATTGCTCAAGAAGCTGTTTTTAAAGGGAAATACCAATTGGCAATTGTCATACCAGAAAAGCTTAGTTCTGATTTGCAGCGTAAAGTGAATCAGAATGTTGAAAAAATACTCAGTAATTTTGGGATGGAAGATACTACAAAAGTTGCTGACAGTAATGATAAAATTCTACCGAAAGAAGTCAATTTGTATTTTGATCCGGCAACGCAGCTTTCTTTTAAAAACGGGGTTAAAAGCGCCATTGATAAAATGATTTCACAGATCGAAACGAAATCTATTTATGCTACGTTTCAGGATCAGCTTGGTGAAAATGACGAGCCGCTTTTTGAGCAGAAAAGTTTTATTTCGTTTAAGGAAATTGTACCGAAAATAGATGATAAGGAAATTGTGCCCAATTCGGTTCAGCATAATGTTCCCGCTTGGACATTATTCGCTATCTTTTTTGTGATTGTTCCGCTTTCCATTAATATAGTGAAAGAAAAAAGTCAAGGTACTTTAGTACGGTTGATTACAAATCCAGTGCCATACGCCATTGTTATTTTGGGCAAAACAGCTACATATTTAATTATTTGTATGATCCAGTTTTGGTTGATGGTAGCGGTTGGGGTGTATTTTTTTCCTTATTTGGACTTGCCCATACTTGATGTGAGCGGAAAATTAGGACTTATGAGTGTGGTTGCATTATTCTCAGGATTAGCAGCTATTGGATTTGGGATATTATTAGGCACTATAGCTAAAACTCAGGAGCAATCGGCGCCTTTTGGAGCAACTTCAGTGGTGATACTAGCCGCCATTGGTGGTGTGTGGGTTCCTGTTTTTGCCATGCCAAAAGTCATGCAATATGTTTCACATATTTCTCCAATGAATTGGGGATTGAATGCTTTCTATGACGTATTGCTTCGTAGCGGGGGAATTCTGGAAATTCTCTGGGATATTATTTTATTATTTTTATTTTTTGTAGTGACGACGTTAATTGCTATTGGCTATGATAAAAAGAAAAGAGCAGTATAAGGAAGTTCAGGAATTAACTGTTTCTAAGAAAATTAGAGTGCGTTTTAACGAAACCGATCCGCTCGGAATCGTTTGGCACGGCTATTATATTACTTATTTTGAAGATGGAAGAGAAGCTTTCGGGCGTCAACATGGTATCTCATATCTTGATGTGCAACATCATGGTTACACCACTCCGATTGTTAAGTCAGAGTGTGAGCATAAATTGTCATTGCGTTACGGAGATGTAGCTCGAATTGAAACTACGATAGTTGATACACCGGCTGCAAAAATGATTTTCAGATATAAAATATTTGATGCCAATGAAAAAGTGGTTTGTACTGGCGAAACCGTTCAGGTTTTTTTAGACGCCAAAGGGGATTTGTGTTTAAATCTGCCACCATTTTTTGAAGAATGGAAACGTAAAGTAGGTTTGCTGAAATAATGATGAAGAGCGTTTATATAACTGGTGCTAATTGTGTTACTCCTTTGGGTTTTGATACAGCATCCAATTGGGAGGCATTACTCCGTGATGATTCAGGTGTTTGTGAGCATCATAATGTGGGTATGCTGGATACTTTTTTTGCTTCAGTAATTGATCAGAATGAATTGGATACAGCTTTTGTAGCTATAGAGAAAAATACAGGTTTTACCAAATTGGAAAAAATGCTCATTTTGGCTTTAAAACCATTGGTTGACCAACAGAAAATTACTCCAAGAACTGCTTTTTTGTTTTCAACAACGAAAGGGAATATTAGTCTTTTGGAAAATAAAGAAATTGAAATCAAACAGGCACATTTAGCTGTTTTGGCTAAAAAAATAAGTACTTATTTTGGATTTGTAACCGAACCAATTGTGGTTTCAAATGCCTGTGTTTCTGGCATTTTGGCTGTTGCAGTTGCTAAAAGAATGATTCAGTCGGGTAGTTATGATGCAGCTTTTGTGGTTGCAGGTGATGAAGTTTCTGAGTTTGTATTGTCTGGATTTAATTCGTTTCAAGCGATGAGCAATCAGCCTTGTAAACCTTATGATGCAGATAGAAAGGGTGTGAATTTAGGAGAAGCTGCAGCAGCTGTATACCTGACTTCAAATGCAGACGAAGTGAACAGTGGTACTTTTAAAATCCTTGGTGATGGTGCTGTGAATGATGCCAATCATATTTCAGGGCCTTCGAGAACAGGTGAAGGCTTGTTTAGGAGTATTCAAAGCGCTTTAAATGAGGCTAATATAGGAAGTGAATCTATTGATTATATTTCTGCTCACGGTACAGCAACTATCTATAATGATGAAATGGAGGCAATTGCTTTTAATCGTCATGGTTTAGAGAAGGTACCGGTTAACAGTCTGAAAGGTTATTACGGACATACTTTGGGTGCTTCCGGATTACTGGAGACGGTAATCGGAATGGAAAGTGCCAAAAGAAATCAGTTAGTTGTTTCGAAAGGATATGAAAAAAGCGGAGTTACCCAATCTATCACTGTAATTACTGAAAATAAGACACACGAGATGAAGTGTTTTCTAAAAACAGCTTCGGGTTTCGGGGGGTGTAATACGGCAGTTATATTTGAAAAAATGAGTTAATTTGAAGTCCGAGTATTATATATCAGAGTATTGTGTAATCGAAAACAATTCGGTTACCATTAATGGCAATAAACACTTTGAAAGTGAAGAGTTGACCTTTTCGGAATTTGCCAAAACGATTTACAAAAAAAATGAAATCGATTATCCGAAGTTTTTCAAAATGGACGGCTTGAGTAAATTAGCGTTTCTTGCCTCTGAAATTATTTTGAAAAAGGTTGCAAGAATCGATGAAGAAAATGATATTGCGGTGGTTTTTTCCAATAAATCGTCCAGTTTGGATACTGATGTGAAATACCAGGATTCAATAGCTTCTAAGGAGGCATATTTTCCCAGCCCTGCAGTTTTTGTGTACACATTGCCAAATATTTGCATTGGTGAAGTGAGCATAAAACACAATTTAAAATCGGAAAATGCTTTTTTTATTTTTGACGAATTGCCTTTTGAATTTATAAGAAATTATGCAGAAGTCCTTTTAGAAACACAAAAAGCAGAAAAAGTGCTTTGTGGTTGGGTCGAATATTATCAGGAAAATTACAAAGCGGTGGTTTACCTTGTGGAAAAGGTAGGAAGCCTAAAACATAACGAACAAATTATAAATACATTATATACTAATTAACATGGATGCTTTAAAACAAGAATTAAAATCGAAAATCATAGCAGTTTTAAATTTAGAAGATATTGCAGTAGAAGATATTAATGATAATGACGCACTTTTTGGAGACGGATTAGGATTAGATTCTATTGATGCTTTGGAATTAATCGTTTTATTGGATAAAGATTACGGAATCAAATTGACTGA
>DATEDY010000240.1:0-14297 GCA_035281405.1 Flavobacterium sp. | reverse complement strand
ACAATGATTTCTACTCCGGTTGCCGCTTCAATAGCACGGATGTTACGACCTTCGCGACCGATGATACGTCCTTTTACATCGTCAGATTCGATGTTGAATACTGAGACACAGTTTTCAACCGCTTCTTCAGTTCCAACTCTCTGGATGGTATTGATGATGATTTTTTTAGCTTCTTGTTGTGCGGTTAATTTGGCTTCTTCAATGGTTTCCTGAATATGCGCCATTGCACTTGTTTTAGCTTCGGCTTTTAAACTTTCCACTAATTGATCTTTTGCTTCTTCTGCAGATAAACCTGAAATTGTTTCCAGTTGTTCTACCTGTGAGCGGTGCATTTTTTCTACTTCTGCCGATTTTTTATCTAATGCTTCGATTTTTACATTGTATTCTGCAGTTTTAGCTTCAAATTCGTCATTGATTTTTTTGGCTTTGGCTAATTCGTTAGATACTTGGGATTCCTTATCGCGTACCCTTTTTTCTACTTCGGCTACCTTTCTGTCACGCGCAATAATTACTTGTTCGTGCTCGGCCTTTAGTTCAATGAATTTTTCTTTGGCTTGTAAAATTTTATCTTTCTTAGTGTTTTCGGCTTCAAGATTTGCATCTTTTAAGATGGAAGCAGCTTCCTTTTTTGCGTTTTTGATCAGATTGGAAACATTGCTTTTTTCAATGAATTTCGCTATCCCAAAACCACCTGCTAGTCCTACAACAGCTGCAATGATTATCGTTAAAATGTCCATAAGTTTGTTTGTGTTTATATATAAAAAAACCTACATCAGAAGAAATGTATAAACTCGTGTCGACAAGTTTTGAGTTAACTCGGTGTTCAAGCTTCCTACTGAAAGGCTTGCTATAGTACCGAAGATTTACTCATTTTAAAATGTTAGTGTTGAGTTTATCAAATAATTACTAATGTAGGTAGTATTCTTAGTCTATGTAAAGAACGTTTTATTTTTCCAGATACTCTGTCAACAAGTCATTTAAGCGCTCTAGTTTCAACTTTGTTGTTTCTTCAATAGTCGTTTTGTCTATCTGTTTTTGTTCAACCTGAGCTGCAAATTGTAAAGCACACATCGCTAAAACATCTTGTTTGTCGCGAACGGCATAATTTTGTTCAAACTGCTTAATCATTGCATCAATTTTTTTGGAAGCACTACGCAATCCTTCTTCTTGGCTTGGATCTACCGTTAATGGATAGATTCGGTCTGCAATGGATATTTTAATTTTTAGTTTCTCACTCATTATGCTTTCTAATCAGAAAGTTGGGCAATACAATAGTCTATTTCTCTTATTAATGAATTTATTTTAAGCTTTGTATCTCGTTTGTATTCGTCACTACCAAGTAATGAATTTGTAATTTTTATTGAGTCGAAATCCGCTTTTAACGATTTGATTTCCCGACTTTGATCTCGAATTATTTTCTCAGATTCATTAAGCTTTACCAACAAATCTTGATTAGTTTGCTGTAAACTTTCCATTTTTTTGAAAAGCTTTTGAAACTTAACTTCAAGAGAATCAACCATTCCTCCAATGTCACTCATTGCAATAAAAAATTCATTACGTACTTTACAAAGTTAGTATTCCTATTTAATTATACCAATATGTTTCCTAAAAAAAATGATTTTTATAAATTTTATTTCATAATGGCTTATAATTTAACAAGTTATCAATAAATGTTGTGCGTAATTTTTTATTAAACAATTTCGTTATATTAGCACAAATGTTTTTTATGAGAATTTTAGGTTTCTTTTTATTGTTTTTAACTTCGGTTTTTAGCCAAAATAAGTACCCCAAAGATTATTTCGGATCTCCTTTAGACATCTCATTGAGTATCGCTGGATCTTTCGGTGAATTAAGACCTAATCATTTTCATACCGGTATTGATTTCAGAACACAGCAAAAAGAAGGTTTCCCTGTTTATGCTACTGCTGACGGATTTATTTCACGAATAAATATTGCTACTTACGGTTACGGAAAATGCATCTATATCGATCATCCAAATGGTTTTACTACGGTTTATGCACACTTGCAGTCTCTTGCTCCGGCAGTACATAAGTTGGTCAGTGAAACGCAATATGCGCAACGAAGTTATACTGTCGAAATAAGACCTAATGCCGATGTTTTACCTGTTAAAAAAGGAGAATTAATTGGTTATTCGGGTAATACCGGAGGATCATCAGGACCGCACTTGCATTTTGAAGTCCGCGATACAAAATCAGAATATGCAATTAATCCGTTTTTTTTTGGTTATGATGAAAAAGTAAAGGATACAAAAGCGCCAATTGTAAACGGACTTTTAGTGTATCCGATTGGTGACGATTCCAGCGTAAATGGATCTGAAAATCCTTTGAATGTGCCTTTGTCATTGCAAAAAGACGGAAGCTATTTGGCTGGAAAAGTGGAAGGGAAAGGAAAAATCGGTTTTGGATTAAATGCGCATGATATCTCTGATTTTAACTATGGGAAAAATGGAATTTTTAAAGCTGATGTTTATTTAAATGGGATGCCACATTATGGTTATGAATTTGATTCGTTCTCTTTTGATGAAATGCATCATGTGAACTGTTTTATTGATTATCCCAGATACAAACAAACCCATCAACGTTTTCAGAAATTGTTTGTAGGAAGTATTTATCCTATTAACATTGTTAAATTGCTGCGGAATGATGGAGTTGTCAATCTTGCTTTGAATTTTACATTGAATTATAAGATTGTTTTACAAGATTTTCATGGTAACAAAACAATTATTAATGTACCTATTTCATATAAAAATGCACCTATAACACAGCCTGTAAAGGAATTCAAAACACCTTATTTTCTGAAAGCTCGAAATGATAATAGCTACGCGAAAGATGATATCTCGGTTTTTTTTCCTGAGAATACTTTTTATGATGATTTTTATCTGAAGTTTGAAGTTAGTAACAATGAATTACTTTTGCACAGCGAATCTATTGCGGTTAATAATCCATTTCAGATTACTTTTGATGTTTCTAAAATTCCGGTTGCAGAAAGGGAAAAAATGTTTATCGCTAATTTGGACGGAACCAGAACAGAATACAATTCAACATTCAAAAAAGAAGATGTATTTTCGATTCGGACTAAAAAACTGGGAAAATTCTTTTTAAAGAAAGATGACGTGACGCCAAGAATATTCAATCCTAATTTCAAAGAAGGTGATACTCTTGATGTCCAGAAAAACCTGAAAATATCTATAGTTGACGATTTGTCTGGCATTAAAGAATACAACGCTTATCTAAACGGAAAATGGATATTGATGGAGTATGAAACGAAATTGAATAGATTGACACATTATTTTTCTGACGATAAATTCGAAAACGGAAGAAATGACTTCAAGATAGAAGTTAAAGACAATATGGGTAATATTGCAGCATTTGAATCACATTTTTATAAAACCAAATAACAAATTTTGAAGACTAATTTTTTTATACTTTTTTTCTTTTTTTCTCTTTTTACGTTTGCCCAAACTGCAAGGATTAAAGGAATCGTATTTGACGAAAATAACCAGCCTGTAGAAGGAGTAAACGTTTCATATCAGGACAAAAAAACTACGACTGACAAGAATGGTTTTTACGTTTTGAACGTTACACCCAATGTGAAATCGAATTTAAAATTTTCACACGTTTCACTTAAACCAGCTGTGATTGCTATGGAATTAAGGAAAAATGAAGACTATGAATTCAATGTGGTAATGAAAAGCACAGTTGAGCAAATTGGTGAAGTTGTTATTGATAATAACAGAAGAAAAAGAGTGGAAAGTGTTATCACAATTTCGCCTCAAATAGCTAGAAAGATTCCTGGTGCTAATGCAGGTGTGGAAAATATTTTAAAACTATTACCGGGTGTTAGTTCTAATAATGAGTTAAGTACACAATATGCAGTTCGTGGTGGGAATTATGATGAAAATCTTGTCTATGTCAATGAAATTGAAGTGTATCGTCCTTTTTTAATCCGTTCTGGGCAACAGGAAGGATTGAGTTTTGCGAATACTGATCTGGTTCAGAATATCGATTTTTCTGCAGGTGGTTTTCAGGCAAAATTTGGTGATAAATTGTCTTCAGTTTTGGATATCACGTATCGACGTCCTTCTAAGTTTGGCGTAGCATTGGAAGCAAGTTATTTGGGAGTGAATTTAGCAGTTGAAAATGCATCAAAAGACCAAAAATGGACACATATTACAGGAGTTCGTTACCGTGATAACAGTATGTTGGTCAAAAGTCAGCAAACGGAAGTGGATTTCAGACCACGTTTTGTCGATGTGCAATCGTACGTGACTTTTACGCCAAATATAAAATGGCAACATAGCTTTTTAGGGAATATTTCTCAAAACAAATACGATTACCGACCTTTAGTGCGTCAGACAAATTTTGGAACCATTAGTGAGCCAATTGCTTTATTGGTCTATTATGAAGGTCAGGAAAAGGATAAATACACTACTGTTTTCGGCGCTTATAAAAGTGTTTTTGAACCTAATGAAAATTTTACTTTGAAATTCATTGGATCTGCATATCATACACAGGAAAAGGAATATTTTGATATTTTCGGTCAATACCGATTGGGTGAAGTGAATGGAAATTTAGGCGATGAAAATTTTGGTGAAGTGGAGTATACCAGAGGTATTGGTTCGCAATTAACGCATGCCCGAAATGATTTGGATGCTTTGATTTTTAATGTTGAAGTTAAAGGAACACATAAAAAGAATCAGAATCAAATTGATTGGGGATTAAAGTATACTAAGGAAAGTATCCGAGACCGAATAAGAGAATGGGAAGTGGTGGATTCTGCTGGATTTTCATTGAATGATCCGATATTGGATACTCCGGTAAATGATCAGCCTTATAATCCATACACTGGGCCTTTGGCGCCTTACAGCAATGTTAGAGCAATCAATTTTGCAGATATTAACAGAATTTCAGGCTACTTACAATGGAATCGTCGTTCTTTTTGGAATGAGCATGAGATTTTTACAAATGTTGGAGTGAGAGCGCATCAATGGCAGGTAAGTGGTGATGCTATTTCCGGAAAAAGCCAAATGACTTTCAGTCCGAGAGCACAATTTGCCATTAAACCGGCGTGGGAAAAGGATATGTTGTTCCGTTTATCAGGTGGATTTTATCATCAACCACCATTTTATCGTGAGTTAAGGGATCAAGATGGTGTTGTGCAACCGAACGTAAAAGCGCAACAATCGGTGCATATTGTGTTGGGTAATGATTATAGTTTTAAAATGTGGGATAGGCCTTTTAAATTGGTCTCGGAAGCGTATTATAAATCACTTACCGATGTGAATCCCTACACTCTTGATAATGTAAGGATCCGATATGAAGCAAAAAACAATGCTACAGCATATGCTCAAGGTATAGATTTGCGCTTGAATGGTGAGTTCGTTCCGGGAACTGAATCTTGGTTGAGTTTTGGTTACATGCAAACAGAAGAAAATATTGATAATAGAGGTTTTATAGCTAGGCCAACAGATCAACGATTGAAATTCGGAGTGCTTTTCCAAGATTATGTGCCTAATATTCCGGCATGTAAGGTCTACTTGAATTTGGTTTACAATACAGGTTTGCCTGGTGGTTCACCTTCTTATGCTGATCCTTATGATTATCAGTTGCGATTAAGAGATTACCGTCGTGCAGATGTTGGTTTTTCATATGTGTTTACCGACAGAGCCAGAGCTAAAGAAGAAGGAAGTTGGTTGCGTAAATTTAAAGATTTGTCTGTCGGTTTGGAAATTTTCAATATGTTTAATAATCAAAACGCCATTACAAATACTTGGGTAAGAGATGTGTATACGAAGTCGCAATATGGAGTTCCTAATTACCTTACTTCTCGTGTTTTTAGTTTTAAATTGAATATGAAGTTGTAATCCAAAAAGTAGTATATTTGATACTTAATCAGTCAGAAGAATGAGAAAGCTATTGTTTATTTTGCCCATACTTTCATTATTGGCAAGCTGTAAAGAAGAGGAGAAGCCCAAAGTGATTTATGAAGATTCCAATTCCAAAGTCCAGATGCCTAAGAAAGACTCTTCTCAAATTAAAGTAGCTGATTTGCCTATTCATATGCAGGGAACCAAATATTTACTGCATGCTATAGGAGATGTCCAAGTAGCTTATGAACGTGGCGGAAGCTATGGTTCTGCAAAAACGAATGTGGGAAGCTATGCCTTATCCAATTACAATAGTTTTGAACTGACAGGATATTTTCAGAACATCAAATTTCAGCATATAGATTCTACATCTTTGCGTCCGCTAACAGATAAAAACGTTCAAATTCAAACGGCAACTTTTTTAAATACAATTGCAGCTAAAACTAAAAAGCAAATTTTGGTGTATTCGTTGGTGGATTCAGATACCAATCGTGACGGTAAAATTGATGCGAATGATATCAAATCTTTGTATATTAGTGATTTCAGTGGAATTCGTTTTCAGAAACTTTCTGGGGAATTGCATGAATTGATTGATTGGAATTTAATTGAATCTTTAAACCGTTTGTATTTCAGAACCATTGAAGATATCAATAAAAATGGTGCTTTTGATAAAAAGGATAAAGTACATTATCATTATGTCAATTTAGCAGCAGACGAATGGAAGGTGGAAGATTATTCGCCAATTGAAGGGTAAACAATTAAAACTAATCGTATGAACACTAAAATAGCTTCTGTATTAATTCTATTGTTGACTATTGCATCTGGAATAGCACAGGAAAAAACATTGACCAACGCAAAAGAAGCTAAAGAACTTTCTGTGCGATGTTCCAATCTTTTTAAAGACAATAAGATAGGTGATTTTTTTAAAGTCTTACGTCCTTACTGGCCTCTACCCGAAAATGAAATTGGAAGTTTAGAAGAAAAAACGATTCAATACATGAATATATTGCAAGGTCGATTCGGTAAAGTTGAAGGAGTTGTCAAACTTAAAGAAGAAACGATTGGCGATTTTGCAATAAAAGAGACGTATATCCTACGATTCGAAAATTCAGCTATCCGATTAATGTATACTTATTATAAAAACAAAAACGGATGGGTTCTCAATGCCTTTAAATGGGATGATAGTTTTTTTGAAGAGTTTAAATAAGAATATCGCTTTCCAAATCTGATTTTTCAATTTCAAATCCGAAACCTAATTTTTCAACCAGTTCAATCACTAATTTTTTATACCAGTTTTCACTTTTTGGATGGATGTAGATTTTTTCAATCAGTTTGTTGATGTCTACGTTGATTTTTAACCCTTCATTAATGGAGATCTGATGTGAAGTCACATCAGTTATTATGCGTACTTCCCGCTCGTACTGGAAACTTTTCCGTTTAAACAGGAAAGGGAAGAAATCGTCATCAAACGGAATATATTCTTTTTTATAATCGATGTAATTTACTTCTCCAATGTATTGGGTGAAAATTTGCTCAGGCTGTAATGCTTCTTTTAACCTTCCAATCGTAGATTGAATAGCAAGTCCTTCATTGTTTTTAGTAAAAATCTGCCACATGGCAAAGCTTTCATATTCGTTAGTGTGCCAACTACTGATTGCAATTTTTTCCCTATGCGATTTGTAATAATCTAAAAACTCCCGGTTATTTTCGGCAATCTTCTTAATTTCTTCAAAAGTAGGTTCGCTAAAAGTGCCTTCGTACTGATCTTCAAATTTGTCTGATCTGGACATAAACATTTTGCCTGATAGTAAAATGTCTAAAAATTTAGATAAATCCAAGTATTTCCAGACAATGGTATCCGGGTTTTCAGGAAGGTGAATATGGCTGTTAGTTGCATACATTCTGATTTGAAGGTACGAATTTTATTTCAAATCCAAAATGTATGCAAAAATGTTAACCTAAATTTATTCGAATGATTGCATCATGACTAATTTAGAATAAGAACCGTTTTTAGCCAATAATTCATCATGAGTTCCTTGTTCAACAATTTCTCCTTTTTGCATCACAATAATATTGTCTGCTTTTTGGATGGTAGACAAACGGTGTGCAATAACAATGGAAGTGCGGTTTTGCATCATGTTTTCCAAGGCTACTTGGACAAATTTTTCACTTTCGGTATCCAATGCTGATGTAGCTTCGTCCAAAATCATAATCGGTGGATTTTTCAATACCGCACGCGCAATAGATAAACGTTGTTTCTGACCACCGGAAAGCTTGCTTCCTGAATCACCAATGTTGGTTTCGATTCCGTTAGGTAAATCTTTGACGAATTCATAAGCGTTGGCTACTTTTAATGCTTCGATTATTTCTTCATCAGTGGCGTCTTGTTTTCCTATCAATAAATTGTTTTTAATCGAATCATTAAACAAAATAGAATCTTGTGTTACTAATCCCATTAAGCTTCTTAAAGAATGCATCTCCATATCTTTGATGTCAATCCCATCAATGGATATTTTTCCTTCTTGTACATCATAAAAACGTGTCAGCAAATTGGCAATAGTGCTTTTTCCTGAACCTGATTGACCAACCAAAGCAACAGTTTTTCCTTTGGGAATTTCAATAGAAAAGTTAGTCAGGACATTTTCTTCTTGATACGCAAAATTGATGTTTTCCAGTCGGATGCTTTTTTCGAATGAAGTTTTAACTATCGCGTCTGGTTTGTTTTGAATAGTATTTTCTTCTTCCAAAACGCTGAAAACTCTTTCAGCTGCAGCCAAACCACCCTTTACTTGATAAGAAGCTTTAGAAATGGCTTTGGCAGGAGTTAAAATGGTGTACGCTAAAGCAATGTAAGCGATGAAGGTAGTAGGCGCAAGTGATTTGTCCACAATTACCAATTGACCTCCATACCAAAGTAAAATTGCTATGGTTACGATTCCAAGAAATTCACTTAATGGTGAGGCTAAGTTGTTTTTATTTCCAATACTGTTAGATAATCTTAAAAGTCTTTGCAATGAAGCGTTGAATTTTGCAATGAATTTTCCTTCTGCATTGAATCCCTTTACAACTTTTAAACCACTCAATGTTTCGTCTAGAATAGATATCTGCATTCCGTTTTGCTCCTGTGCTTTGGTTGATTTGGCTTTTAAATTCTTACCAACTCTCGAAATGATTATTCCAGAAATGGGAATGAATAAAAATACAAATAAAGTTAGTTTGGCACTAATCAAAAACATAGTTACGATGGAGAATAGTATGGTAAGAGGTTCTCTTACAACTAGCTCAAGCACTTGAAAGAATGAGTTTTTAACTTCGTTAACATCTCCAAGCATTCTGGACATAACATCTCCTTTTCTTTTTTCTGAATAATACGAAACCGGTAAATGTATGATGACATTATACAACTTTTCCCTAATATCTCTCAATACACCGTTGCGTAATCTTGTTACATGGTATGAAGCAAAATAATTGGTTATATTTTTTAGAAACGCAGTCGCAATGATTATCGAAATAACAAAAAGTATTGCAATATCAAATCCGTTGTCGGCTGTTAACTGTGTTACTTTGTAATTCAGGTAATCTTCGAGATAGTTTTTGATTCCACCAATTCCAGTAAATGTAGGTTTTGTTGTTATTTCCTTGTTCAATTTGAAAATAACATTCAAGGTTGGAATCATTGATACCATTAGCAATGTAGAGAAAAAGGCATAAAAGATATTGTAAACAATATTCAGGATAATGTCTTTTTTGTATACAAGTGCAAAAGGAATTAACTTTTTTAGATTGTTGTCCATTAGTTTAGTTTCATTTCTGCAATGATAGTTGCTATTTTGGTATCTAATTGCTGTTCTGCTTCTGGAACATCTGCAATATTGTCAATTGCACAGTTCACACTGAAGTAGAATTTTATTTTGGGTTCCGTACCGCTCGGTCGTGCACAAATTTTGCTTCCGTCTTCCAAATAATAAATCAATACATTGGATTTTGGTACGGTAATATCGAACTCGTCATCATTCATGAAATCTTTTCCTTTTGATGATTGGTAGTCTTCCACACAAACAACACGTTGGCCGTTGATTTCTTTTAATGGATTCTGACGTAAATCGACCATCATTTGTTTGATTTCGTTGGCGCCTTCAATTCCTTTTTTGGTAATGGAAATCAAATGTTCTTTATAAAACCCGAAATCCACATACATTTGAAGTAATTCCTGGTACAATGAACTGTTTTTTTCTTTGGCTTGTGCAGCAATCTCACAAACTAATAGTATGGCTGCAACTGCATCTTTATCGCGAACTGCATCTCCAACCATGAATCCGAAGCTTTCTTCGCCACCGCCAATATAGGTTTGATTAGGGAAATCTTTGATAAACTTGGCTATCCATTTGAAACCGGTTAAACCAACTTTGCATTCTACATCATAAGCGGAAGCTAATTCCAGCATCATCGGAGTCGAAACAATGGTTGAGCCAATAAATTCATTTCCGGTTAACTTACCTTGTTTTTTCCACTGTTCCAATAGGAAGGCAGTCATGACCACCATAGTTTGATTGCCGTTTAAAAGCATCATTTTGCCTTCGGTATTACGAACGGCAACACCTAAACGATCTGAATCCGGATCGGTTCCCACTACAATATCAGCATTGATCTTATCTGCTAATTCCATTGCCATTGCCAATGCTTCCGGTTCTTCTGGATTCGGTGATAGTACTGTAGGGAAGTTTCCATTAGGTTCGGCTTGTTCTGTTACAATATTAACATCAGTATAGCCTGCTTTTTCTAAAACTCCGGGAATAACCTTAATGGAAGTTCCGTGAAGAGAAGTGTATACAATTTTTAAATTCTTTTTTGCTTCCGTTGAAGTATTGAAACTTGCATTTTCAATTGTTGAATCTCTGAAGGCTTCGTCAATTGCAGTATCAATGTATTCGATTAAACTTTCGTTAGCACTAAAATTAATATCGCTGTATTCAAGACTTTCGATTTCGGCAATTACTTCGGCATCTTGAGGCGGCACAATTTGACCACCATCTTGCCAATATACTTTGTATCCGTTGTATTCCGGCGGATTGTGTGATGCCGTTAATACAATTCCGGTGTGGCAATTCAAATGTCTGACTGTGAATGATAGTTCAGGAGTAGGGCGCATTTCAGAAAAAAGATAGACTTTGATTCCGTTGGCTGAAAATACATCAGCAACTACTTTGGCTAAAGTATCGCTGTTGTGGCGGCAATCGTATGCAATCGCTACTTTTATTTGTTCGTTAGGAAAGCTTCTTTTTAAATAATTGGCTAATCCTTGAGTGTTTTTGCCTAAAGTGTATTTGTTGATACGATTGGTTCCTACGCCCATAACACCGCGCATTCCTCCTGTGCCGAATTCCAGATTTTTATAGAAACTTTCTTCCAATTCTTTTGGAGATGAAGTCATCATTTCTATAATGGTTTTCTGAGTTGCTTCGTCAAATGTTGGGGTCAGCCAAACATTTACTTTATCTAAAATTGCCTTTTCGATATGCATTTCTTTAATTTTAGAATTAAAAATAAATTTACAGATTAATTTCTTTCGAAATTTTATAACGTTCTTCATTGTTTTTAGTACGAAGAATGATTTCGCCTAAAAATCCTGCTAAAAACAGTTGTGTTCCAATGATCATTGTGGTTAGTGATATATAAAACCATGGATTTTCAGTAACTAAAATGGTTTCCTGATTGGTGAAGTACAATTTCCAAAGTTTCATTACGCCAATATATCCGGCTGATAGGAAGCCAATCGAAAACATGATTGTGCCTAAAAGACCAAAAAGATGCATCGGTCTTTTTCCAAATTTAGATAAAAACCAAATGGTAATCAAATCAAGAAAACCATTGATAAAACGGTTCATTCCAAATTTCGATTCTCCATATTTTCTCGCCTGATGGATTACGACTTTTTCGCCAATTTTCTTAAACCCTGCATTTTTCGCTAATACAGGGATATAACGATGCATTTCTCCCGAAACTTCAATGTTTTTGATCACATTATTTCGGTATGCTTTCAGTCCGCAGTTGAAATCATTCAAATGAACACCCGATGTTTTTCTGGCTGCCCAGTTGAATAATTTTGAAGGTAAATTCTTAGCGACTACACTATCATAACGTTTTTTCTTCCAACCTGAAACTAAATCCAGACCGTCTTTGGTGATCATATTGTACAATTCGGGGATTTCGTCCGGACTATCTTGCAAATCAGCATCCATAGTAATCACAACATCACCTTGTGCTTTGGCGAATCCGGCATGTAGCGCTTGTGATTTTCCGTAATTGCTTAAAAAGCGGATTCCTTTAAAACTGGAATTGTCTTGAGATAGTTTTTCAATAATTTCCCAAGAATTATCATTGCTGCCATCGTCAATGAAAATAACCTCATAGCTGAAATTATTTGCAGTCATGACTTTTGTAATCCAAGAACTTAATTCGGGTAACGATTCTTGCTCGTTGAGTAAAGGAATTATAACGGAAATATTCATTAAATAGAATTAGTTAAAAACAGGTTTGTCTTTTTTTGTGATTGCTCCAATTATTAAAGAGTAAATCAGACCTAAGAAAGAGAAAATCACAATGGAAATTGGAATTGAAAATTCAGGTGAAGTGAATTTCTTCGTCATTTGTATTGCAGAATCAAGCTGAGCAGTTGTCATGCTAGGATTTTGCTTCATCATTAGTCGTCTGGTCTGGTTTAAAATTTCATCCATGTATTCTGGAAAAACCAAGTTGAAAATTAAATTGAACACACCAAAAATTAATGCGCCTAAAAAGGTTACTGTCACTCCGGTTTTAATTGCTTCTCCAAATGACATGAATCCATGATTGTTTTTTTTGAAAGCTTGTAGAGCCAAAGCAATAAAGGTAACAGGGAAAAATAAATAACTGCAAACGCTGGAAATTGTTCCTATTAAAGGGTTTTCAATTGGATCAATGTCTAAAGCGTAAATAATAACGAAAGATAGTATTACCGCTAAGCCATAATAAATTCCATAGTCTAATCCAGGTTTTTTTGATGTTACAGTTTTGTTTTCCATAATTTTTGAGTTGGTTTAGTTTGCAAATATAAGAATAATTAAAATTCCATAATTAGTGTCGCAAAATCAAAAAATGTTACAGAATGATTTGATATTAAAAAAATAGTTGTAAATTTGCACCCTAAAATAAATAGAAGTACAACAAAAGTTACTGTAAATCGATACCTTTTTAGAGTAAAAAAGCATCAAGATCCAAAGTAACAAATCATAAAAAGATTTTATCATGAAAAAAGGAATCCACCCGGAAAATTACAGATTAGTTGCATTTAAAGATATGTCGAATGACGATGTTTTTATCACTAAATCTACTGTAGATACTAAAGAAACAATTGTTTACGAAGGAGTAGAATACCCAGTATTCAAAATGGAGATCTCTAGAACTTCTCACCCTTTTTACACTGGTAAATCTAAATTGGTTGATACTGCTGGACGTATCGACAAATTCAAAAACAAATACGCAAAATTCCAAAAATAATCAGGAATTTCAAGATATTTCAAAAGCTCTGCAATTGCAGGGCTTTTTTTGTATCGTACCTTTTTAATTTATTCCCGTTTTCTGATTTTTGAAACGTAATTTGTTTATTTTTGAGTTCTTAAAAATGAATTCATATGAATTATATATTATTCGACGGAACTGTTCGTAATGCGTTACTTCCGTTTACTTTCACTAGACCCGTTGCTGATATTCGTGTAGGGATTTTGACCATTCGTGAAAAGTGGGAAAAGCACTTAGGATATACTACAACTACTTTGACTGAAGAATATTTGATGGATAAGTATCCGATGGTGGAAATGGAAGAGAATATTATGATTAATGCTTCTTTTTTGCCTAATGATGTTTTGACGGAAATGATTAAGAGTCTGGAAGAAAATCAAGCGATATTTTATAACGATGAAGTGGTTGCCTTTTACAGTAAAGATAATCAGGAAGTCGATTTTGATACATTCGAAATTATTGAGTTCAATGAAGAATGCCTTCGTATTGAACACACTTGGGATATATTTTCTAAAAATGATGCCGCTTTGCGAGAGGATTTTGAATTAATTACAGAAGGCAGACATTCGCAACCAATTCCTAAATCAGTGAATGTGTTGTCACCCGAAAATATTTTCATTGAGGAAGGTGCGAAATTGGAATTTGTGACTTTAAACGCGTCTACCGGACCTATTTATATTGGTAAAAATGCAGAAATCATGGAAGGTTCTGTTATTCGCGGACCGTTTGCGCTTTGTGATAACGGAAGAGTAAAATTAGCAACTAAAGTCTATGGAGCAACTACTGTTGGGCCGCATTCTGTTATTGG
Source organism: Flavobacterium sp. (assembly GCA_035281405.1). Lineage (GTDB taxonomy): Bacteria > Bacteroidota > Bacteroidia > Flavobacteriales > Flavobacteriaceae > Flavobacterium. The sequence goes on along the minus strand of DATEDY010000240.1, from coordinate 45 downwards.
TGGAGAAGTAAATAATTCAGTATTGTTCGGCTATTCGAATAAAGG
>DATEDY010000239.1:0-7803 GCA_035281405.1 Flavobacterium sp. | reverse complement strand
GTTAATAATTTTTTGTTAATACACGTTATTATAGTTGGATAATATAACCGAATTGCTATTTTTGTTCGTTATTAAAAAAACCAACCCAAAAACGACCTCATTAAATTAAGGAATATGAAGTTTAATAAATTAATTTTAGGTTTATTCTTAGGTGTCAATACCTTCTCTTTTGCTCAGGAAATTAAAAAAGAAGTATTGTTCACTATCGATGATAAATCATATTATACTGACGAGTTCGCAAGAGTCTACAATAAAAATATTGATTTGGTAAAAGATGAATCGCAAAAAGATTTGGATCAGTATCTGGAACTTTTTGTTGGGTATAAACTGAAAATCAATAAAGCCAATAAATTAGGGTTGCAAAATGATCCGAAGTATATTAACGAATTGAAGACTTACAGAAATCAATTGGCTAAAAATTATACTTCAGATTCTAAAGTAACAAAAGCATTGCTGGATGAAGCATATGCAAGAATGCTGAAAGAAGTCAGAGCTTCGCATATTTTGATTATGGTCGATGAGAATGCAGCTCCGGCTGATTCTTTGAAGGCTTACAATCAGGCTTTAGATATTAGAAAACGTGCTTTAGCCGGTGAAAAATTCGAAGAATTGGCGGTTAAACATTCGCAAGATCCTTCAGCTAAAGAAAACCAAGGTGATTTAGGCTATTTTTCTGCTTTCCGAATGGTGTATCCATTTGAAAGTGCGGCTTTCAAAACTCCAAAGGGAGAGATCTCAATGCCGGTAAGAACAAAATTCGGTTACCATTTAGTTAAAGTCGCTGACATTCGTGACAATAGAGGTGAAGTTACCGTAGCACACATCATGATCATGAAACCGAAACCTACAGGTAGTGAAACTGCAGAACTAGAGAAGGCGAAATCAACCATCAACGATATTTATACGAAATTAAAGCAAGGTGAAAAATTTGAAAGCCTGGCTGGACAGTTTTCTGAAGATAAAAATTCTGGACCAAGAGGCGGAGTTCTGCCTAAATTCGGTTCAGGACAATTGAGCTCTGAAGAATTTGAAAATGTAGCTTTCAACTTGAAAAATGTTGGTGATTTCTCAGAACCGATTGAAACACAGTTTGGTTGGCATATCATTAAGTTGATTGAAAAACATCCTGTTCAGAAGTTTGACGAAATGGAACGTGATCTGGAAAATAAAATCAGAAGAGACGAGCGTTCGCGTTTAATTGTTAATTCGATGAATGCCAAACTTCGTAAAAAATACACGGTTAAAAGAGACGATAAGATATATAAGCAAGTAAAGGCTTCGGTTACCGATGCTTATTACGACGGTAAATGGACTTTGCCAACTAATAGCAAGGATTTTGATAAAGAATTAGTGAAAATCCAAGGGAAATCACTGGCAGCTAATGTGTTTTTATCAGAATTAGAAACACAGCAAAAAGCGAATCTTAAAATCAAACCTATCGGTAATTTAGTAGACCATTACTATCAAAAGTTTATCGACGATCAATTGAATATTTATTACAATGATAACTTGGAAAATGAGTTTTCTGAATTCGCTAATATCGTTGAAGAATATAGAGATGGATTGTTGCTTTTTGACTTGATGGAGAAAGAAATCTGGAACAAAGCAAAACAAGATACTTTGGGTTTAAAAGATTTCCACGCTAAAAACGGAACAAGATACCAATGGAAAAACAGAATAGATGTAATTATTGCTTCTTCAACGAAAGCGGATATCGCTAAAAAAGCACAAAAAATGCTGCAATCTGATGTTTCGGTTGATGATATAAAAGCAAAATTGAATACTAAGGATGTAATCAACATCATGACAAAACAAGAAACATTTGAAGAAGGAAATGAGCACTTCCCTAAAAATGTATTATTCAAAACCGGAGTTTCTGAAGTGTATAAGGATGGCGATTTTTACTTTGCTAACAAAGTAGTTAAAGTTATTCCTGCCGGACCTAAAACCATGGAAGAAACACGTGGAAGGGTAATCAATGATTACCAACAGTATTTAGAAGATAATTGGGTGTCTGAATTAAGAAAAGAATTTAAGATTACCATAAATCAAGAAGTTTTTCAGAGGTTGAAAGCCGTTATGAAAAAATAATTAATGCCAATAAATAAATTAAGATGAAATTTTTAAACTTTAAATGTAATGTAATCGTCGCAACTTTGTTGATGGCTTTTGGAGTTTCAGCCCAAAAAACAAAAGTTGATGGTGTAGTTGGTGTAGTTGGGGATTATGTTATTTTAGATTCAGATATCGACAAAACCTATTTTGAGTTGAAACAGCAAGGTATTGAAACTAACAGCATTACCCGTTGTGAAATGTTGGGTAAATTGTTGGAAGATAAATTGTATGCACATCAGGCTATTCAGGATAGTATTATTGTTACAGATGCTGAAGTAAATCAAAAACTGGAAGAAAAGTATAGCTATATGGTTGAGCAATTGGGCTCGCCTGAAAAAGTAGTCCAGTTTTTCAAAAAATCAACCGAAGAAGATTTGAAAGCGGAGCTTTTTGATATTATCAAAATGAGTAAATTGACCTCTGAAATGCAACGAAAAGTTGTGGATGAAATTACCATTACCCCAGAAGAAGTTCGTGATTTCTTCAAGAAAATACCAAAAGAAGAATTGCCGGTTTTCGGAGCCGAAATGGAAGTAGCACAAATTGTTGTAAAACCTGTGGTTTCCAAAGAAGCGGAACAACAAGTTATTGATCAGTTGAAAGGATTCAAGAAAGATGTTCAGGAGAATGGTGCAAGTTTCTTTAGTAAAGCTGTTTTGTACACTGAAGATGAAGGATCAAGATCAACCGGAGGATTGTATAAAATGAACCGCAAAACGCAGTTCGTTAAAGAATTTAAGGATGTTGCCTTTAGCTTGCAGGAAGGTGAAATATCAGAACCTTTCAAAACAGAATTCGGATACCATATCATTTACTTGGAAAAAGTAAGAGGTCAGGAAATTGATGTAAGACATATTTTGTTGAAGCCAAAAGTTTCTTCTGAAGCAATGAAAGCTGCCAAAGAAAAAATCGATTTGATCAGAACCAGAATTCAAAATAAGGAAATTACTTTTGCTGATGCTGCGCGTACAATGTCTGATGAAAAAGAAACACGTAATGATGGTGGTGTTTTAACCAATCCAAGAACACAAGATTCTCGTTTTGAATTGACTAAAATGGATCCGTCTTTGTACAGTATCGTAGCTAATTTAAAAGAAGGTGAAATTTCATTGCCAATGGCAGATGAAGAGCGTTCAGGTGGTAAATTCTACAAAATCATGACTGTTACCAATCGTTTTGATGAGCATACCGCTGATTATTCAAAAGATTATACTCGTTTGAGAGAGTTGGCTTTAAAAGAAAAACAAATCAAGGCAGTTGCAAAATGGTGTGAAGAAAAAATCAAAGAAACCTATGTGAAAATCAACGGTGAATACCGTGATTGTACTTTTACAAACAACTGGTTAAAGAAATAAATATTTTAGTATCTCAGAGAAAAGAGTTAGTTTTATGAATTCATAAACTAACTCTTTTTAATTTAAATATATTCCAAGATGTCTGACGTTGCTGCGATTCAAATTTTAGTTCAAAAACAAAAAGAGCTTAAGCAAGAAATTTCAAAAATTATTGTAGGTCAAGAAGAAGTTGTCAATCAAATCATTTTAAGTATTTTTTCGGGAGGCCATGCTTTATTGGTAGGGGTTCCGGGATTGGCAAAAACCTTAATGGTCAATACAATTTCACAAGCATTGGGACTGGATTTTAAACGTATCCAGTTTACACCGGATTTGATGCCTTCAGATATTTTAGGCAGTGAAATTTTAGACGAAAACAGAACGTTTAAATTCATCAAAGGGCCAATCTTTTCTAATATAATTTTAGCAGACGAAATTAACCGTACACCGCCAAAAACGCAAGCAGCTTTATTGGAAGCGATGCAGGAAAAAGCGGTTACCATTGCCGGACATCACTATAAATTGGATTTGCCATTCTTCGTTTTGGCAACACAAAATCCTATTGAACAGGAAGGAACGTATCCTTTGCCTGAAGCGCAATTGGATCGTTTCATGTTTGCTATCAAGTTAGACTATCCTTCATTTGCAGAAGAAGTACAAGTGGTTAAAAGTACAACAGCCGATTTTTCTGAAACAATTAATCCATTGTTGACTGCTCAGGAAATTATTGATTTCCAACATTTGATTCGTCGTATTCCGGTAGCTGATAATGTGATTGAATATGCGGTTACTTTGGTGTCAAAAACACGTCCGGATAATGCTTTGGCTACAGATTTTATTAAAAATTATCTGGATTGGGGAGCTGGGCCACGTGCTTCGCAAAATTTAATTCTGGCTGCTAAAACGAATGCTGCATTGAATGGTAAATTCTCTCCAGATATTGAGGATGTTCAGGCAGTCGCAACAGGAATTCTTCGTCACAGAATTATTAAAAACTACAAGGCCGATGCCGAAGGTATTTCGGAAGAAATGATCATTAAGAAATTGTTCTAAACACAAGCTTGAATGTTTGGTTTAAACGTTGATTTGTCTAAAAGGAATCCAGGCTTGGATTTAGCAAGAACTGTAGCTATTACTTTAGTGGTTTTTGCTCATACCTTATGGATAAGTGGTCATTATCCGCCCATGGTTAGCTGGCTGATGCAGTTGAGTGGTACGATTGGAGTGGAAATTTTCTTTGTAATCAGTGGTTTTTTGATTGGTAAAATTGTCATGAGGTTAATTCAGGACGATGACTTTTCACTGCAATCCATTTTTTTATTTTTAAAAAGAAGATGGTATAGAACATTGCCCAATTATTATTTTGTACTGATTTTAAATCTGATTCTTTGGTACGCCATTTATCAGAAGATTCCTGAAAAGTTGTTTTTATATTTCATCTATCTGCAGAATTTCTCCACGACATCACCTGATTTTTACCGTGTAGCCTGGAGTCTTTCGGTGGAACAATTTTGTTATATTATTGGGCCTTTTACACTGTTTTTCTTAATCCGATTTTTTCCAAATAAGAAAAAGAAAGCGCTTTTTGTGTGGATGAGTTTGTTCATCATAACGGTGTTTTTCTTTGTGAGAATGTATTATCATTTTCATCATGTTACGACTTCTATTCACGATTGGAATGAAAATCTCCGCAAAGTTTCGATCTATCGTATGGATGCTATTTATTACGGATTCGTTCTGTATTATTTTTACAGTAAAGGAGAGATTACAAAACGTTTGGATAGTATACTGTTTGTGATTGGATTTCTAGGAGTTTTCATATTGCATATTTTTCTATTTGCAATTGGTGTGAAAGTGGAAAACACTCCGTTCTTTTTTGATGTGTTGTATCTGCCGCTCAATTCAATTGCTATCTGTTTGATGATTCCTTATTTGGTTCGTTTAAAGATGAAGGAAAGTTTTGGTTTAAAATCGATAACCTTGGTTAGTTTGTTGGCCTACAGTATTTATCTACTACATTATACGGTTATACTACATGCTATGAAAACCATTTTTCCTTCCGAAGAATTAAAAGGAATAGGGTTGTGGGTTTATACTCTGGTGTATTGGATGTTAGTTGTTTTTCTTTCGTACCTGTTATATCGATTTTTTGAAAAACCAATGACAAATCTCCGGGATAAAAATTAATATTCTATCAATAATATTTCGGTTAATTTCAATTTTCGTAAAAATTCATCCTTCAGAGTATGCTTTTCGTAAATAATTACAACTGAATAACTTATTTGATTGAAAAATTTTCAATCAAAAATCCAATTTTGTAAATTTGTGCAACAAAAAATAAAACTTCAAAAATGAATACTTATAAAGATTACATTAAAGAAATTGAAGAGCGTAAAGGTCAAGGACTTCACCCAAAACCAATTGATGGTGCTGAGTTATTAAGTGAAATCATTTCGCAGATTAAAGATGTGAATAATGAATACCGCGAAGATTCTCTAAAATTCTTCATTTATAATACATTACCCGGAACTACACCGGCTGCAGGTGCTAAAGCTGAATTTTTAAAAGAAATTATCTTAGGAGAAGCAACAGTTGCTGAAATTACTCCTGCTTTTGCATTTGAATTATTATCACACATGAAAGGTGGTCCATCAATCGTTGTATTATTGGATTTAGCTTTAGGAAATAACGAAGCGATTGCAAAACAAGCGGCTGAAGTATTAAAAACGCAAGTATACTTGTACGATGCCGATATGGATCGTTTGAAAGTGGCTTATGAAGGTGGAAACACAGTTGCTAAAGAAATACTGGAAAGCTATGCTAAAGCAGAATTCTTTACAAAACTTCCAGAAGTAGCTGAAGAGGTAAAAGTAGTTACTTTCATCGCTGGTGAAGGAGATATTTCTACTGACTTACTTTCTCCCGGTAATCAAGCGCACTCACGTTCTGACCGTGAATTACACGGAAAGTGTATGATCACGCCTGAAGCACAAGAGGAAATCAAAGCATTACAGGCACAACATCCGGATAAATCGGTGATGTTAATTGCTGAAAAAGGTACTATGGGTGTAGGTTCTTCTCGTATGTCGGGTGTGAATAACGTAGCACTTTGGACTGGAAAACAAGCAAGCCCTTATGTTCCTTTTGTAAACATTGCACCAATTGTGGCGGGTACAAACGGAATTTCTCCAATTTTCTTAACTACGGTTGATGTAACCGGTGGTATCGGTATCGACCTTAAGAACTGGGTAAAGAAAACAGATGCTAATGGAGAATTAGTACGTGATGAAAACGGTGAGCCAGTTTTAGAGCAAAAATATTCTGTAGCGACAGGTACTGTTTTAACAATCAATACAAAGTCAAAAAAATTATACAGTGGTGATCAGGAGTTAATCGATATCTCAAGATCATTCACGCCTCAAAAAATGGAGTTTATCAAAGCGGGTGGTTCTTACGCTATCGTTTTTGGTAAAAAACTACAAACATTTGCGGCTAAAACATTAGGAATCGATGCACCTTTAGTATATGCTCCTTCAAAAGAGATTCATAACGAAGGCCAAGGATTGACTGCAGTTGAAAAAATCTTCAACAGAAACGCTGTGGGTACAATTTCTAAAAAAGTATTACACGCTGGTTCTGACGTTCGTGTGACGGTAAATATTGTAGGTTCGCAAGATACTACGGGTTTAATGACCGCTCAGGAGTTAGAGTCGATGGCAGCTACAGTGATTTCACCAATCGTTGACGGAGCATACCAATCAGGATGTCACACTGCTTCGGTTTGGGATAAAAAAGCACAGGCGAACATTCCGAAATTGATGAAATTCATGAACGATTTCGGTTTGATCACGGCTCGTGACCCTAAAGGGGTATACCACTCAATGACAGACGTTATCCACAAAGTATTGAACGATATTACTGTTGATGATAGAGCAATTATCATTGGTGGTGACTCACACACACGTATGTCTAAAGGTGTTGCTTTTGGTGCCGACTCAGGTACGGTGGCTTTAGCGTTAGCAACAGGTGAAGCTTCTATGCCAATACCGGAATCTGTAAAAGTGACGTTCAAAGGAGAGATGAAATCGTATATGGACTTCCGTGATGTGGTACATGCAACACAAGCACAAATGTTACACCAGTTTGGTGGAGAAAATGTGTTCCAAGGAAGAATCATTGAGGTTCACCTAGGTACGTTAACAGCGGATCAAGCGTTTACATTCACTGACTGGACAGCTGAAATGAAAGCGAAAGCGTCTATCTGTATTTCAGAAGACGAAACCTTAATCGAATCATTGGAAATTGCAAAAAGCAGAATCCAAATCATGATTGATAAAGGTATGGACAACGCGAC
>DATEDY010000238.1:0-5183 GCA_035281405.1 Flavobacterium sp. | reverse complement strand
ATCTTAAAACGCCAATTTCAAGTACAAACGATAATTCGAAATTTTTGAAAACGCTACCTGTTGGTTCGATCAGTAATCCATTGGGAACTGTTCTTTATGGTAGCAATGCAGGTGTTAACAGTATTAAATTTAAAATCACTTATACAGAACCAAATAACTAATTAAGTATGTGTGGAATTGTAGGATACATTGGAAATAGAGAAGCTTATCCAATAGTAATTAAAGGATTAAAGCGATTAGAGTACAGAGGATATGATAGTGCTGGATTGGTGCTTTATGATGGAGAAAATCTTAAATTATCGAAGACAAAAGGTAAAGTTTCTGATCTTGAAGAAAGAGCAGCTAAAGAAATAACATTGAATGGGTCAATTGGTATAGGTCATACGCGTTGGGCAACTCATGGTGTGCCAAATGATGTAAATTCTCACCCGCATGTATCCAATTCAGGAAATTTGGTGATTGTTCATAATGGAATTATTGAAAATTATGAGCCGCTTAAAAAGGAGTTGATAAAAAGAGGTTACGTTTTCAAATCAGATACTGATACTGAAGTTTTGGTTAATTTGATTGAAGATGTACAAAAGAAAGATAATCTTAAACTTGGGAAAGCAGTTCAATTAGCATTAAACCAAGTCGTGGGTGCTTATGCAATATGTGTTTTTGATAGGCAAAAACCAGACGAAATTGTCGTGGCTCGTTTAGGAAGCCCATTGGCTATTGGCGTAGGTGACAATGAATTTTTTATCGCTTCAGATGCTTCTCCGTTTATTGAGTATACGTCCAATGCGATTTATTTAGAAGATGAAGAAATGGCTGTTGTGCGTCAACATAAGTCATTGAAAATTCGTAAAATAAAAGATGATTCTTTGGTGGATCCTTATATTCAGGAGCTTCAAATGAATTTAGAGCAAATTGAAAAAGGTGGTTATGATCATTTCATGATGAAAGAGATTTATGAACAGCCTAATGTAATTAAGGATACTTATCGTGGTCGTTTACATGCTAACGAAGGCATTATAAGAATGGCTGGTGTTGAAGATAACCTTGAAAAATTCACAAATGCACAAAGAATATTGATCATTGCTTGTGGAACATCTTGGCATGCTGGTTTAGTTGCAGAGTATATATTTGAAGAATTTGCAAGAATTCCTGTTGAAGTGGAATATGCTTCTGAATTCCGTTATAGAAATCCAATTATCAACGACAAAGATGTAGTGATTGCTATTTCACAATCAGGAGAAACCGCTGATACATTAGCGGCAATTAAATTGGCAAAAGAAAAAGGGGCATTTGTTTTTGGTGTTTGTAATGTGGTTGGGTCATCTATATCAAGAGAATCTCACGCAGGGGCTTACACGCATGCTGGTCCAGAAATCGGAGTGGCTTCAACTAAAGCCTTCACGACGCAAATCACAGTTTTGACAATGATTGCATTACGATTGGCAAAAATAAAAGGAACGTTATCAAATTCAGAATATCATAGATATTTACTGGAGTTAGAAACTATTCCTGAAAAAGTAGAGGAAGCTTTGCAAACGAACGAAGTTACAAAACAAATTGCAGCTGTTTATAAAGATGCTACAAATTGTTTGTACCTGGGCAGAGGTTATAATTTCCCTGTTGCTTTGGAAGGAGCTTTAAAATTAAAAGAGATTTCATATATTCATGCGGAAGGATATCCAGCTGCTGAAATGAAGCATGGTCCTATCGCTTTGATAGATGAACAAATGCCTGTAGTGGTTATCGCTCCTAAACAAGGGCATTATGATAAAGTGGTGAGTAATATTCAAGAGATTAAATCTCGTAGTGGAAAAATCATCGCAGTTGTGACTAAAGGTGACGAACAAGTTAGAGCTTTGGCAGATCATGTAATTGAAATTCCAGAGACTTCGGATGCTTTATCACCATTGTTAACAACTATTCCATTGCAGTTGCTTTCGTATCATATTGCGGTAATGAGAGGGTGTAATGTGGATCAGCCAAGAAACCTTGCTAAATCGGTCACTGTTGAATAATGTAAAATTTTAGTAAAATAATTGTAAAAAGCGTGGTTTTTCCACGCTTTTTTTATTAAAACAATATTTTTATTTTTCTTGCTTTTTTTCATTTACTATGTACGCATAATATTTATTTACGTGTTTTATTGTTAAAATTTTAAAAATTACACAAAAAAACATGTATTTCTCTGAATGCAATACGCTTTGAATTGCTTGAAATATTAGAAAGTTTTAACGTACTTTTTTATATTTTACAATTATTGTTGTAATTTGGCTTTATAAACCAACAAAATTCAAAGAAGAATGAGAATCTATTTTACTATTTTGTCATTGTTTTTTAGCGTGCTTACTTTTGCGCAAACGACAATTTCAGGAACAGTTACGGATGATAAAAATTATCCTGTACCTGGTGCAAACGTTAAAGTAGCTGGGTCTACATCGGGGACTTCGGCTGGATTTGACGGAAAATTTACACTAAAGACACAGAATGCTTTTCCGCTTACTATTGAAGTGAGTATGATGGGATTTAGCACACAAACAATTCAGATTAATTCAAAAGAACAAGAAATTGTCGTTGTATTAGTTGAGGAATCTACAAAATTAAATGAAATTGTGATTTCTGCTTCAAGAGCACCGGAAAGACTTTTGGAATCTCCGGTTACTATTGAGAGAATGGGAATTAAGGATATCAAAAACACCACAGCAGCTACTTTTTACGATGGCTTGGAAAATATGAAAGATATCCATTTCAATACAAGTAGTTTCGGATTTAAATCGGTTAATGCCAGAGGTTTTGCTACTGTGGCAAATACTCGTTTCATGCAGTTGGTTGATGGTATGGATAACTCATCACCAGCTTTGAACTTTATTTTAGGAAACTTGTTAGGTTTAAATGATGTAGATGCGGGAAGTGTTGAGATTTTACCAGGGGCTTCTTCAGCTTTGTATGGAGCAAATGCATTTAACGGAATTATTTTTATGAACAGTAGAAGTCCTTTTACAAAAGAAGGGATTTCAACATATTTCAAATACGGAAGAACAGTACAAGAAACTGCTGGTGATAACCCTGTATATGATTTCGGTATTAGAGCTGCTAAGAAATTCAGTGATCATTTTGCTGCGAAAGCAAATTTCTCTGTGTTGCACGCTACTGAATGGATTGCTAACGATAGAAGAGATTTAGCGCAAAACTTTACAGGATTGGATTTTAATCCTAATTATGACGGATTAAATACTTATGGAGATGAAGTTTCTACTAATATTAAAGGTGTAGGTCAAACATTGGCAGGTTTAGGAGTTATTCCGGCTGCATTAGTTAATTTATTGCCAAATTACAATGTGTCAAGAACAGGATATGCAGAGAAGGATTTGAATAATAACAATGTAACGAGTATTAAATTTGATGCTTCATTGCATTTTCGTCCTTGGGCAACTTCATCGAGTGCTTTTGCTAAGGATATAGAAATTATTGCGCAACATAAGTTAGGATTTGGTAATACTATTTATCAAGGTGCAAATAGATATTCACTAAAAGATTTCTACATGGATCAGACAAAGTTAGAAATTAAAGGTAGAAATTTCTTTGCAAGGGGTTATATGACAACAGAAGATGCTGGTAATTCATATGATATGCGTTTTGCGGCTTGGAACGTGAACCGTGCTTGGAAACCGGATTCGACATGGTTTGGACAATATGCTGGAGCATATATTCAAGCTACTTTAGCAGGGCAAACTCCTGAGACTGCTCATAATATTGCCAGACAAACTGCAGATACAGGTAGATTTGAGCCGGGGTCTCCACAGTATAATAATGCTTTAGCATCAGTAATTAAAGATCCAAATTTAACTACTGGAGCAAAGTTTAAGGATCAATCTAAACTTTATCATGCCGATTTGAATTATAATTTTAAAGATTTGATCAAATTTGCTGAAATTCAAGTAGGGGGTTCAGCAAGAGAATATGTTATGAATTCTGATGGTACAATCTTTACAGATTTTGATGGTCCTTTGAAATACAGTGAGTACGGTATGTATACTCAAGTGCAAAAGAAATTCATAGATGATAGAATGAAATTTACAGGATCTCTACGTTATGATAAATCACAAAATTTTGATGGAAATATATCACCAAGATTATCCGTAACATATGCAGCTGGTGCAGAAAAAGAACACAATTTCCGCGTTTCTTACCAGACAGGTTTCCGTAACCCAACAACTCAAGATCAATATATTGGTTTAGATTTAGGACCTTTCGCATTGATTGGTTCGGCGCCTGAAAATTTAGTGCGTTTTCAAGAAACTGTGAATGTGAGTCCTAATGGGCAGTTAGCAGGTAATCCAGCTACTGTTGATTTAAATGGAGAAAATGCCTACTATAATTCATTTACAGTGGCTTCTGTTCAGGCTTTCACTGCAACAGGCGACGCATCGGTGTTGGAAAAATCTACCTATGGCTTGGTTAAACCTGAAAAAGTTCAAGCTTTTGAATTAGGGTATAGAACGAATGTGCAAAAGACAGGGGTTGATATCAATGGGTACTATAATATGTATAATGATTTTATCAATACTGCGAATGTTATTGCGCCATATTATGGAGATGTAGGTTCGGCAGAAGCGGTTGATGCTTTAAGGTTTGGTGATAGAAGAGTGTATCAGGTATATACGAACTCTAAAGCAGATATTACTTCATTAGGTTTTGGTATTGGTGTAAACAGAAAAGTGGGCAGATTTGATCTTGGAGCAAGTTATAACTTCTCGGAATTTAAGTTTGATCAGGCCTCTGATCCTAGTTTTGAAGCTGGATTCAATACGCCTAAACATAGAGTAAAAGGTACTTTTGGTAGTGAGAAATTATTCAAAAACTTTGGTTTTAATACAAACGTGAGATGGAATTCAGAGTATTTATGGCAGTCTTCATTTGTTGATGCTATGGTTCCGGAAAATGTAGTATTTGATGCGCAGATTAATTACTCGATTCCTTACTTGAAATCAGTAATTAAAGTTGGTGGAGCAAACATAGGAGGAAAAGATTATATTCAGGTTCCAGGTGCTGGTAATATTGGTCAGCAGTATTATGCGTCTTGGACTATTAATCCGTAATCAAGTTAAACTTATTAAAAGTAAAAGTATATGATTAAAAATTTCAAATGGCTATTTTTGGTTTCATTAACCTTTATGGCATGTAAT
>DATEDY010000237.1:0-5813 GCA_035281405.1 Flavobacterium sp. | reverse complement strand
TTTTAACCTTTTAGGCTCTAGTTTCAACCTTTTAGGTAGTAATTATAGCCTATTTTATACATTCTTATCAACAGTAACCTATAAATTAACGGTTTCTTTGTTGAGAAATTCTTTACCGTTGTATTTCCAATCGATGGTAATGTCCCAACGGCCGCCAGCCAACTTGGTTTTAGGTATGAGCAAATTGGAAGAAGATAACGATATTGGTATATCGAAATCTAATTGCTGGTTTGACGGCCGATAAAGAGACACTTTTCCTTGTATTTGAGTCCAATCGAAAGATTTTGGAAAATGAATTTCCAGTCCTTCGGTTGTGTTTTTAACTGTTACTCTTTCGTATAAATCCATTGCATTTTGTTGTTTGTCCAACTGCGTTTGGAATCCGATTTCTTTTTTATAATATTCTTCAGTGACCATTTCGTGGTCGTACTTTGCGTCGCCCTGAACTTTCAGTACAAAATATAGGATAAATGTGATGAATACTGCGAATGCCATCACGATTCCTGTGCTCCAATTTGCTCTCATTTTTCTCGGTTATAAAATTAGTATTGTGGCGTAACCCTCGTTTATTATCCCTATTACTTTAGAAGAACATTGATGGACAAACTCGGGTCGGGCTGTACGTTACTATCTTTTTATCTGTATCGGCTTTGCCTTCAAGACAAAAAGGATATCCACTTCCATCCCTTACGCGCCTTAATTAAAACTTCTCGGTCCCAAAAAATTAGCATTTGCGGTTTCCAGAAGTTGGTTATTATTATACACTTCAATTTTCACTTCGGTTTTATCCCCTTTCAAAAAGGCTGGATGAATTTCGATGAACAAAGTTCCCTGCATCAGGCTGTCTTTTCTGACCTGTATCTTTTGGTTGCCTACCAGAGCAAGCTTCCCTTTCGGGCTAACCAATTTAAAATGAATGTTATTAAAATCATCCATGGTTTTATTCACCACTTTATAAGTAAAAACGTTACTGATTACATCACCTTTACGCTCGTACAACTGTCCGGGCAGCCTTAATACGGTTGCTTCTACATCATTTCTCAAGAACAGCATTCCGAAGAACACTCCTATGAGAATAACCAGTACGGCAGCATATCCTTTCATACGGTTTGTTAGTACGAACTTCTCCTTCTTCACAATTTCATCTTCACTGGCGTAGCGAATCAAGTTGATAGGCAGGTTAACACTTTGCATAATACTGTTGCATTCATCGATACAAGCCGTGCAGTTGATACACTCCAGCTGCACACCATTTCGGATATCGATACCGGTGGGACATACATTCACACACTGGTGACAATCGATGCAATCCCCTTTGCCGGATAAGCGTCGGTCTTCCCCTTTTTTAAACTTAGCTCTACCTTTTACCCCTTCACCCCTTACATGGTCATAGGCCACATTGATGGATTGATTGTCCAGTAGCACACCCTGCATACGTCCGTACGGGCAAGCGATGATACACACCTGCTCCCGGAACCAGGCATACACAAAATAGAAAACCCAGGTAAAAATGATCAGTGCAATCAAAGTATTCGAGTTATGCAGCGGTCCTTGTCGTACCATATCCAGAACGTGATCGCTACCTATTATATAAGCCAGGAACACATTCGCAATCAAGAAAGAAATAAAGAAAAACAACAAGAATTTGATCCCTTTCTTTCTGATTTTCTCAGCGTTCCATGCTTGTTTTTCCAATTTAATCTGAGCGCCACGATCCCCTTCAATCCAAAACTCGATGCGACGGAAAACCATTTCCATAAAAATAGTTTGCGGGCAAAACCATCCACAGAAAATACGTCCGAAAGCCACTGTAAACATAGCCAATCCCACTACCCCGATTATCATTGAAATCACCATTAGATGAAAATCCTGAGGCCAAAACGGGTTTCCGAAAATGGAAAACTTACGTTCGATGATATTGAACAATAAAAACTGATTTCCTTTCACCTTAACAAACGGAGCCAAGAACAAGAAAACCAATAACAAGTAGCTGACTATTTTGCGTCTTTCATATAGTTTCCCTTTTGGTATTTTGGGGAATATCCAAACCCTTTTACCCTCCTCATTGATGGTTGCTATAGCATCTCTAAAACTATCATCAGGTAACTGTGCAGCCATTCTATTTTATTTTGCATTAAGCGCTCCACCACCGGAAGTAACCTGTTCTTTCCAGATTTCTCCTTCGGGTGCTTTTGCCTCTTTAGGATTAGTTCCTTGCAGCGACAGAACGTAGCTGGCCACTTTCTGAATATCAGAAGGTTTGATTTGATCCTTCCAGGCAATCATTCCCTTTCCGGCACGGCCACCTTCCATAATCGTATTAAACACGTTTTTAATTCCGCCGCCATTGATCCACTGTTCATCGGTAAGATTAGGCCCGATGGCACCACCACCATCAGCACGGTGGCAGGCAACACAATTTGTTTGGAACAACGCTTTACCCGCCTCAATACTTGAAGCATCGGCCAGAAGCGTTACTTTCTCCTTATTCATTAAATCGGGTGCTGTTTTTTGATACTCCTCCACCTGAATTTTAGCTTCCGCCATCTCCTTATCAAACTCCATTCTCTGATCATCATGTCCGAAAATATGGTAGCGTCCCAAGTAAATTCCGGAGAAAACAATTGTAGCATAGAACAAATACACCCACCACGGAGGAAGCACATTGTCCAACTCCTGAATTCCATCATAATTGTGATGCAGGATTAATTCATGCTCCTCTTCTACTTTTCGGGTACGGGTTAGTTTTTGCATTAGTCCTTTGTACCATTCTGATTCGGTAAAAGGCAAGTTTTCTTCTATTTCTTTCGCTTTGCGCTGTTCTTCGGTCAATAAGGTATTCAGAATCGCATTAGTTGCTTTTAATATTAATTCAACTGCCACCAACAATACCAAAAAGATGATGAGTACCAGATTCATAATAGGGAATTTAATAAAAGCCGGACGGTCACCTGAGTCGATGAAAAATTCCAATCCCATGAAGAACAAAGCAAAGAAAACCGGGATTCTAACGTAAATAGGAAAAAGTTTTTTCATGGTTTAAGACTTTAAAAATTCGTCGGAAGTTTCTTCACTAAAAGGCAAATTGCTCAACTGATTGATTTTTTCCTTCTTGTATGTAAACACCCATAAATACAATCCTACAAAAAACAGAAAGAACAGTAATAGTGACAGGATAGGATAAATTTCTATACCCGCTATGGTTTCCATATTGTGTTTGATAAATTTTAACATACCTCCTTAGTTTTGTGTTTCTTTTATTTTAATATCAGTTCCAAGTCGTTGCAGATAAGCAATTAAAGCGACTATTTCGCGGTTTCGCATAGCAACAAACTTCTCACCTTTCTTTTTCGCATTCTTTTCACTTTCCGTGTAACTTTTGACAAAATCAGGATCATTCTTCAGGTTTTTTTCGATTCCTTCCGATTGTTTTGCGATGGAAGTTTTAGCATTTTTAATCTCATCATCAGTGTACGGTACACCCAGCGTTTGCATTGTGCTCATTTTCGTTTCGATTTGCGAATAATCCATTTCTTTATTCTCGAAGAGCCATTTATAACCCGGCATAATAGAACCAGAAGAAGTACTTTGTGGATCCCAAAGGTGATTAAAATGCCAGTTATCGTTGTATTTACCACCCACCCGCATCAAGTCGGGACCAGTACGTTTAGAACCCCATAAAAACGGATGATCGTATACATATTCCCCAGATTTTGAATACTCTCCATATCGGGCCACCTCAGATCGGAAAGGTCGGATCATTTGCGAATGACAACCAACGCAACCTTCACGGATGTATAAATCGCGCCCTTCCAGTTCCAGTGGTGTATATGGTTTCACGCTTGAGATAGTAGGTATATTGGATTTGACCACTATTGTTGGTACAATTTGTATCACGCCACCAATTAAAATTGCTATTGTAGCCATGACAGTTAATTGAATAGGTTTTCTTTCAAGCCATCCGTGGAATTTTTCCCCTTTCAATCGATAAGGTGCTATTTTTGTGAGCGCCGGAGCTTCTGCCAGTTCATCTTCCACAACATTCCCGTTGCGAACCGTTTTGTAGGCATTATATACCATTACCAACATACCAATCAGGTATAATGTTCCACCAATGGCACGCATAGCATACATGGGCATAATTTCACTCACTGTTTCAAGGAAATTACCATAGACTAAAGATCCATCAGGATTGAACTGCTTCCACATTTGAGCCTGAACAAAACCCGCAACGTACATTGGCAATGCATAAAGAATAATACCAAGAGTACTAATCCAGAAGTGGAAGTTGGCTAGTTTTTGTGAATACAAACCAGACTTAGTCAACCTTGGCAACAACCAATAAATAATACCAAAAGTCATAAAACCGTTCCATGCCAATGCGCCGACGTGTACGTGTGCAACGATCCAATCAGTAAAATGTGCGATAGCGTTCACGTTTTTCAGAGACAACATTGGCCCTTCAAACGTTGCCATACCATAACCGGTGATGGCTACAACGAAGAATTTCAGTACCACATCAGTACGTACTTTATCCCAAACCCCACGAAGCGTCAGCAAACCATTAATCATACCACCCCAAGACGGAGCGATCAACATAATAGAAAACACCACACCTAAATTTTGTGCCCAATCCGGCAAAGCAGAATACAACAGGTGATGCGGGCCGGCCCATATATATAAGAAAATTAATGACCAGAAGTGAATAATAGACAAACGATACGAATACACCGGACGGTTAGCCGCTTTAGGCATATAATAATACATTAATCCTAGGAACGGAGTAGTCAAAAAGAAAGCTACCGCATTGTGGCCATACCACCATTGTACTAAAGCATCCTGAACGCCGGCGTATACCGAATATGATTTCAGTCCGTTAACCGGCAATTCCAGACTATTGAAAATATGCAGCACCGCAACCGTTACGAAAGTCGCAATATAGAACCAGATAGCTACATATAAATGACGTTCCCTTCTTCGTAAGATCGTCATGATCATATTGATACCGAACACCACCCAGATTACGGCAATGGCAATATCAATGGGCCATTCCAGTTCAGCATATTCTTTAGAAGTAGTATATCCTAAGGGTAATGATATTGCGGCTGCCACAATGATAAGCTGCCATCCCCAGAAGTTGATGTTACTCATTGCATCGCTGAACATTCTGGTTTTTAAAAGTCTTTGGATAGAATAATAATATCCGGCAAACATGGCATTACCCACAAAAGCGAAGATAACTGCATTAGTATGCAGAGGTCGTAAACGTCCGTAGCTTAACCATGAAATGCCATCGGTAAGGTTAGGGAATAAATACATCGTAGCCAATAAAAGCCCGACAGACATTCCCACTACACCAAAAGCAATGGTAGCATAAATGAACTTGTTTACAATTTTGTTATCGTAATAAAATTGTTGCATTTCCATAATTTAGTCTTGATTTACTGTTGTTTTTTTGGGGGTTATTTTTTCTTTTTTAAGTTCATCTTCAAAAAGCATTCTGACAGAAGGCGTATAATCGTCGTCAAACTGTCCGCTGCGTACCGCTCTGATAAAGATGTACAGAAACGTTACTGCCAAGATGATACTAATGCAGATTAATAAATAAATGACACTCATACCTTAAATTTTATGAATCAAAATTACCGTTACCTTTTTGGATAAAATATGACTTTTATCATGTAGACTTATTTGGTAATAACATTGTTGGATTGGTTGGATTATAAAAGACTTCAAGATTATTTTCTAGCGAAATAATTACTCATTACAGTCACAAAACTTACGATGGTAATTGTACTGAGCGGCATGATGAT
>DATEDY010000236.1:0-2270 GCA_035281405.1 Flavobacterium sp. | reverse complement strand
GTAAAAAGCGAAAGACCAAATGCAAGGCGATACAGCTTTTGAATTTGGTCTTTCGTTAGGGTTTTCATCGTGTTATGCTTTTTTACAACAACCGTCCAGTTTTTCGTAAGCGGTAACATCTGCTTTTACGTCATCAGCGTCATAACCTAATTGGGATATTGCTTTTTTAATCGTTTGCAGATTGGTTTTTGTACCATTGTAATACACTGTAATGGTCATTTTCTCTTCATCCAGTTCGTACATTTTCAGTCCTTTTATCTTATGCATATTGGCCTGAAAATTTTTACCACAGGTCTCGCATTCTTTACAGTGATCACAGTAAATGGCTGTTTTGATGACTGCTTTTTGGTTCTTTTTTGGCTCTTGTGCAAAAGATGCTGAAAAGGAGACAAGCGCGAATAGAAATAGTATGAAATTTTTCATTGAATGTTTTTTACAAATATAATGGTTTCCTTAAAAAAGGTCAATCTGAACGTTGTGTTTGCTGAGTTCTGATAAAGCTTCGTCCGATTTATAATCAAAGGTTTCTTCGTGGTTCTTTTTGTCTTTTTTGTTGGCAATCATCTTAATGCAATTCCAAAACCGTCTGATATCATCATTAGTGGATAAAATCAATCCCGGTACAGGAACATTGTTTCCGTCTTTATCTTTGGCAACCATTGTAAAATAGGAAGAATTGCAATGTTTGATTACACCGGTCTGAATGTGTTCGGCCTCTACGCGGATACCCACAATCATGGATGTTTTGCCTACATAGTTTACCGAAGCTCTCATGGTAACCAATTCGCCAACCTCAATCGGGTTCAGGAAATCGACCGTATCTACCGAAGCCGTAACGCAATAATGTCCCGAAAACTTAGAAGCACAGGCAAATGCAATCTGATCCAGCAATGATAAAATGTAACCTCCATGTATTTTTCCGCTGAAGTTGGTGTGCGAAGGCAACATCAATTCTGATATTACAACTTTCGAAGATTTTACGGTTTTAAATTGGTTGCTCATTAGTTGTTGATTTTAACTTTAAAAGGGGAATCTTCTTTTACAATTTCAGTTGCAAAATACTTTGTATCTCCCCACCAGGGAAATGTTCTGTAATGCTCTTCATAAGTTATTTTTACATATTCTCCTTGCAATTCCTTCATTTGTTCTATTACTTTCTTATCTCTGTCTAAAATAGAGAATTTAAAGATTTGTGCTCCGGCAACTCCTTGACTCAATTCTCCTTCCCAGGTTTTAAAAAGTATTCCTTTGTGACTTATTTTTATAAGCTCACCAGAACGGTATCCTTCGCTATAAGTGACATAATACAAGAAGGTAAAGTAAAGTGTAATACCTAAAAATAGTGCCGTTATTGCAATGAAAATTAACTTTCGTAACATACTATTGTGATAATTCGTTAGTTTCAGCGCGACTGATGATGCTCTCCGGAAGCGACTTCTTCGCTTTGGCTCCCATCTTCTTCAGTTTCTCTACACTGGTAATTAAGTTTCCTTTTCCGTCGACTAGTTTATTCATGGCATTGCCGTATTCTGCTTTGGCTTCGTCCATGCGTTTACCTATCTTAATCAAATCCGATACAAATCCTTCAAATTTATCATACAAAGCACCTGCCTGTCGGGCAATCTCATACGCATTTTCCTGTTGTTTTTGGTTGGTCCACATGCTGTCAATAGTACGCAAAGTAGCCAATAGGGTAGATGGAGTCACAATAACAATGTTTTTCTCGAATGCTTTGTTGTATAATCCCGAATCTTCATTTAGTGCCAATGCAAAAGCGGGTTCTATAGGAACAAAAAGCAACACGAAATCCGGACTTTCTATTTTGTATAAATCCTGGTAGTTTTTTTCGGCCAACTGATCCACATGTCGTTTTAAGGCATTAACATGTTCTTTTAAATGCTGTGCTTTGCTATCTTCGTCTTCTTCATTGGTGTAGCGTTCGTATGCGGTTAGTGTTACCTTCGAATCGACAATCATTTTTTTACCATCCGGCAGATTAATAACCACATCGGGTTGTACACGATTACCTTCTTCGGTAACAAAACTCTGCTGTACTTCATACTCACGCCCTTTCTCTAAACCTGATTTTTCCAGAACACGCTCCAAAATTAATTCGCCCCAGTTACCTTGCATCTTACTGTCTCCTTTCAATGCCTTGGTCAGGTTCAGGGTTTCTTTGCTCATCTGCGCATTCATTTCTTTTAATCCTAAAATCTGCTGACGTAATGCGGCGTGGTAATCGATACTTTCTTTATGCGTGTCTTCTACTT
>DATEDY010000235.1:0-14999 GCA_035281405.1 Flavobacterium sp. | reverse complement strand
ACACTCAATAATATTTATTCGTTATCCATTGATAATTCACCGAAGACTTCTTCAGCTATTGGTAAATTAGCAGAAATCCTGGATTATGTTTTGTATAAATGCAACAATGATTTCGTCGCTATTTCTGCCGAAATGCAATTGATATCTGATTATATTGAATTGGAAAAACTGCGTTATGACGACCGCCTGGAAGTAAATGTAACGTCGGAAATTGTTGTTGAAAATCAAGTACCGCCACTTGTTTTTTTATCATTGGTTGAAAACGCATTCAAACATGGAGCAGGCGAGGATAGTGGTTCTCCTAAAATATGGATTGTACTTCATGCGGATAGCGGTAAAACAGAATTTAAGGTGATGAATACCTTTGTAGATACTGGTGAGACACACGATAAAGAGACTATTGGGTTAAATAATATCAACAAGCAATTGGAATTGTTGTATGGAGAGCGTTACGACTTGAAAACAACAAAAGAGAATAATTTATTTAGTGTAACTTTGATTTTGCAAAATAAAATTTCAAATGAAAATTAAATGCCTTGTCGTTGATGATGAACCTTTGGCTGTAAGGTTAATAGAAAATCATATCGCTAAAATTGATGCTCTCGAAGTGGTGGCTACAGCTAACAGCGCGTTGAAAGCATTTGAAATTTTAAATACACAAAAAATAGATTTACTTTTTCTTGATATTAAAATGCCCAATATCACCGGAATCGATTTTTTAAAAAGTTTGAAACATCCACCCAAAACAATATTTACCACAGCTTACCGCGATTTTGCCATTGAAAGCTATGAGTTGGAAGTAGTTGATTATTTATTGAAGCCAATTACTTTTGAACGTTTTTTTAAATCGGTTGACAAGTATTTGAGAGCATCCAATCCGGTTACTATTGCTGTTGCTGAACCCTTGAAAAATGAAGAGTATATTTTATTGAAATCGTCCGGAAAAAACTTTAAAATTGTTTTGGATGATATTGTGTACGTAGAAAGTGTCAAGGATTATATTAAGGTACATAAAAGCGACGGTAATGCGATTACATCGAAATATAAAATAGGTAATTTAGAAACCGATTTGCCCTCGGAAAAATTTGTCCGAATCCATCGCTCATTTATCATTAATGCATCAAAAGTAACTGCTTTTTCAAATACAGATATTGAAGTAGCAGGCATTGATTTACCCATAGGAATCAGTCATAAGGAACAGGTCGACTTATTTTTAGAACGAATAAAGAAATAAAACGCTTCAACAAGCGTTTTTTTATTTTGTATAGTTTCAGATGGCATTCACCCAGAATACAATCTTTTGATTTTTAGTTGAATATTGAAGATACGTCAATACTTTGTTAATGCTCCATTATTTATTGTTTGTAAATGGTAACTTTGGCAAAAAATTTGAAAAGAATTCAGATAAATAAGTAGATATAAAATGAAAATAAGTAAAACGATAACAGTATTGTCAATTTTAGTTGTGTCTTTTATTGGGAATGCACAAGATAAGTGGAATCAGTTAGATGAAAAAGGAGAGAGACATGGTACTTGGAAAGGTTATTATGACGATTCCAAGCTGCTTCGATACGAAGGAAATTTTGTTCATGGAAAAGAAAGCGGTCTTTTTACATATTATGCGAACAGCGATAAAAAAATTGTTATGGCAACGCGTAATTTCGATGGGAAAGGTAGTGCATATACCATCTTTTTTGACGAAAATAGTTTTAAAGTATCTGAAGGGAATGTAGTTAATAAATTACGTCACGGTCTTTGGAAATACTATCATAAGGGATTGAAAACAGTCATGAGTACAGAAAATTACCTGAATGATAAATTGGAAGGTGTACGTAAAGTGTATTATGCCAATGGTGTTTTAGGAGAAGAAATTCCCTATAAGAATAACCTGAAAGAAGGAACTGCAAAAAAATACAATAAAGAAGGTAAACTTATTGAGGAAACCCACTTTGTAGCCGGACAAATGCAAGGGAGTTATAAGGTGTTTGATGAGTTTGGAAATGTAGTGATTTTAGGAAATTTCAAAGACGATAAGAAAAAAGGTATTTGGAAATATTTTCAAGGAGGTAAATTAGTACGCCAAATGAACGCTGACACAATAAACGGGTATAAAAAACCTAGTTTGCAAAAAAAATAAGTATAACTACCTGATTTTCTGTAGTATTTTTTTTACTAACTTTAGTAAAAAAATTAACTATGGGGAAATTAATTACTTTTTTTAGGAGTGCGTCTTTTGCATTTTTAATGTTTGTTTTGTTATTCTCAAATAAAAGCTGGTCGCAATCGGATTGCTCATCAGCTTTAGTTATTTGTGGGAATACGCAATCGTTTAACCCGAGTGGAGTTGGGACCAAATTGGAACAGCTCGCTTGTGGAGGAATCGAACACAATAGTGTTTGGTTGGCTTTTCAGGCTAAGGCCAATGGAAAGCTGAATTTTGTTATCAGGCCATTTACGCCGGCCGGTTTACCGAGTCTTTCTGATTTTGACTGGAGTTTGTACGCATTAGCGGGACCTCCGGGTGTGGGTAATTGTGATGCTAAAACACAATTGAGCTGTAACTTTGCCGGGACAGCTACTGTCTATGGCATACCGGGAGCAACCGGAATGGCATCACCGCCTTATGCAGCAACCCAGTTTAATCCGGGTATCGATGTGGTAAGCGGGAATTGGTATGTACTTATTGTGGATCAGTTCAGTAATAGTACTCCTTTATTATTCAGTGTACAGTTTACAGACAATCCTGAAAGCCCGAATCTAAATTCTACACCGGGTATTTTTGATAATAAACCTAACTTTACAATTACGAATTCTTCGGCTTGTGCTGGTACATTCTCATTCAGTAACAGTTCGGTGTCAACTTTTGGACCTAATACGTATTCATGGGATTTTGGTGACGGTTCTACATCTACAGCTGCAAATCCTAATCATACTTATGTAACGCAAGGGACATATTATACTACTTTGACAGCAACTGATAATAATGGTTGTAAATCGGATATACGAAAAAGGGTAGTGTTTAATGATTCACCACCTGTAGTGAATACAGCTGGTATTTTTCTTACGCCTTCCTGTTCTGATAGTAACAATGGAACAATTACAGTAACAGAAATAGGAGCCACTACTGCTGGAGTCACTGGTGGTACGCCTCCTTATATGTATGAATTGGTATCTCCTTCCGCTATGATTAGGCCACAACAGGCTTCCAATGCATTTATCGGTTTGCAGCCTGGAGGATATACCGTAAAAGTTACTGATGCCTGCGGAAAAACAGGAACTAACACAGTAACTATTGCACAAACAGGAACTAACACGACAATTGGTTTGGGGATCCAGAATATCCAATCGGCGTGTAGTGGTTCACCTACAGGAACTGCCACAATATTTGCTAATGGCACAGTACCTCCATATACGATGGCTTTAGTGAATAGTTCTCCGGTTTTGGTTGGAGCTCAACCAGCACTTTTAAGAGATCCGGTTACTGCAACATATTATACAACATTTACGGGATTATTGCCGGGTTCCTACACCGTAGAAGCAACAGATGCCTGTGGGAAAAAGAGAAGAGCCACTTTTACGGTTACAGCAAGTACTTTACCTGTGGCTAACACGGTAGCGAGTCCGTCATGTGCAGGTACGCCTACTGGTACACTTACGGTTACTGCAACTGCTGCAACTGGTTTGAGCGGAGCCGGATCTCCAGGCACTTATCAGTATGCCCTAATTGCACCTTCACCAATTATTCGTCCATTCCAAAGCAGCTCAATTTTTGAAAATCTGTTGCCTGGAACTTATACAATAGCAGTAAGAGATGCTTGTAACAACATAGGAACGGCCACATCTACTGTAGCTTCAGCGCCAGCACCTACTTTTGGAACAGCGTTTACAACGACATCTTGTCCAAATGGTTCTACAGGAACTATTGAAGCACAAATAGCAACAGCAGGAGGTGGATCACCTTATAATTTTGAATTAATTGCACCTTCGCCTGTGATTAGACCAATGCAAACAAGTAATTTGTTTGCTAATCTGCCTCCGGGTTCCTATACAATAAGACTTACTGATGCTTGCGGATCACAAGTGACTAGCAATGTTACTGTTAATGCAGCAGCTGCGCCGTCATTTACAACAACTACGGTTGCAGGTTGTGGTAGCTTAGCTAACGGAACAATTACGGTTGCACCTAGTGCTTCCAGTATAGGTCCTTTTACATTCGAACTAATTAGCCCGGGAGGTGCTATAAGACCGATACAAGGTAGTAATGTAGCTAACTCAACAAGTACGGTGTTTACAGGACTTAACCAAGGTTCGTATACCGTAAGGATGTATGACGCTTGTGGAGTTCCTGTTACTAATGTTGCTACAGTGGCTGCTCCAACAGCTCTCGCTTTTGCAGCGGGATCAACAGCAATTCCATCTTGTCCGGCAGGATCAACAGGACAAATTACAGTGGCACAACCCACTACAGGTTCTGCTCCGTATATGTACGAATTAATTGCTCCATCACCAGCAATTGCAGGACCACAAGCCAGCCGAGTTTTTAATAATTTGCCTGTCGGAAATTATACAATAAGAGTCACAGATGCCTGTGGTACACAAGCTACTATCGGAGCTCCATTAGCTTTAGCGGCAGCAACAGCACCAACTTTGACAGTTACCAATACATCAAGTTGTGCTGCAAGTACAGGAACTATTACATGTTTAGCAGCAGCAGCTAATCAAGGTGGCGGTACTTATTTATATGCAATAATAGCTCCTTCTCCAGTTACAAGACCAAACCAGTCTTCACCAATTTTTACTGGATTACCGGCTGGAGCTTACACAATTCAAATTACTGATCAATGTGGTGTGACAGGGACTACAACATCAACTATTACCGCAGCAGGCGCATTTGCACCTGCAGCAGGTGGTTCGGTTGTGTCTTGTAACGGTTTAAATTATAATGCACAGATTATTGTAACCAATCCACAAAATTTCACGCCTGGCGGACCAATACCAACAGGAAGTGGTGGTGGGCCTTACACTTTTGCATTGTATGACGCTGCAAACACAGTACAGATCGTAGCGCCACAATCGAGTAATATTTTTTCTATTGTTACACCTGTAACCGGAACGCCAACACATACCGTAAGGGTAACCGATGTATGTGGAAATACTTCAACAGCAACTGTAACGGTTAATAATCCGAGTGCATTGACTGCTGCAGCAATAACGGCTACAACAGCTTCTTGCGCAAGCAGTAGTACTGGAGTTATTAGAGTTACTACAGTGGCAACAGGTGGATTAGCACCATATTCTTATACTTTAATCGATGCGAACACAACTGCTGTTGTAGCTGGCCCTCAAACTTCAATAGTTTTTAACGGAGTTCCGGCTAACGCAACAGGATATCTGGTAAGAGCAACCGATGCTTGTGGTAATGTTATTAACAGTGCAGTTGCATTGTTGTTTCCTGCAGCTGTAGTGCCTACAGCAACTACAGCAACTTTGCCTTCTTGTGCAGCAGGAGCTACAGGTAGAATTACGGTTACTCCGGGAACAGGGGCAACACTTGCGGGAGGAACATTTTCTTATGCATTGTATGATGCTGGAAATACTGTAGTTGTTGCAGGAACTCAGTCAAGTCCGGTATTCAACAATGTAGCTGCCGGATCTTATACGGTAAGAATTACTGATCGTTGTGGGGTAGTTGGAACAGTTGCCGTAACCGTTACTAGTACTGTTACAGCACTTACTGCTGCCGGAACAGCTACGGGTTCATGTACAAGTGGGAATAATGGTGTTATTACAGGTTCATCAACTGGAGGATCATTACCAATTATGTATTCATTGGTTAACCAACCTACAATGACTGTTATTGCGGGACCTCAAGCGAGTAATATTTTTACAGGTTTGGCTGCCGGGACTTATATTGTAAGAACTACAGATGCTTGTAATACAAGCGCTGATTCAAGTAATATCGTTTTAGGTAATTTAACAACAAACCCTGCAATCACAACAAGTTTAGCTATTGATTGTTCTGGATCGGCTATTATTGCCGGATTTGGAGCTGGAGGAGCTGGAGGACCTTATACCTATGCAATGTGTAGTGGAGCTGGTTGTTCTTCGTTTGGTGCTTATGGTGCTTCAAGTACATTCACAGTTAATACAAGCGATACTTATAGAATAAGCGTACAGGACAGATGTGGTAATCTAATGTCTTCTGCTGATATTGTTGTTGTAATACCTGTTAAACCTGTTATCACTAACGTTAACTTGGATGTTGCCTGTGGACCAACAACTGTTAGTCCGGTGCTTTCAGGAGTGCCTAACACGCCTTACTACAGTATTAATGGATCTAATTTCGGACCAACTATTGGTGTTTTAACACAAGGTACACATACGTTAATTGTTTCTGATTACAATGCAGGAACTTATGGGTGTGCGAGTGATCCTTATGTGTTTACAATTAATTCAGTAGCGCCTACAGGAGCTTCGCCTCAATCGATTCCTTCAACTGGTACACTTGCTGATATTGTTGTGACCGGAACTGGTATCATATGGTATGCTTCGGCCTCAGATGCGGCTAATGCTATCAATCCACTGCCAATGTCTACTATTGTAACAGATAATACCACTTATTATGCAACACAAACTATTGGAGGTTGTGCAAGTACAGCTAGTTTAGCAGTATTGGTTGACACGTTCTTAAGTAACGATGAATTCAATATGAATGCATTTAAGTATTATCCGAATCCAACAGAAAATATTTTAAAACTTTCCTACACTGACAAATTAACTAACGTTGTTATTTATAATGTTGTTGGAAAACAAATGTTAACAAAATCTTTGAATGGTAATAACGGAGAAATCGACATGTCGGGATTAGCTGATGGTGTTTATTTCGTAAAAGTTTTCTCAGGAGACGTTTCAAAAACAGTTAAAGTGGTCAAAAACTAATTGAATTGTTTTAAACTTTTGTTAAAAGCCACCCAAATAAGGTGGCTTTTATATTTGATATGAGATTGTAACAATAAATATTTTTAACTTTGCAATCTCAAAAATAATTTTCATGAAACGAGTTGTTGTTGGTTTATCAGGTGGAGTCGATTCAAGTGTTG
Organism: Flavobacterium sp.; assembly: GCA_035281405.1. Classification (GTDB taxonomy): domain Bacteria; phylum Bacteroidota; class Bacteroidia; order Flavobacteriales; family Flavobacteriaceae; genus Flavobacterium. The sequence continues at coordinate 7,899 of DATEDY010000235.1, read as the reverse complement.
CTGCTTATTTATTGAAAGAGCAGGGCTATGAAGTGATTGGCCTATTTATGAAAAACTGGCACGATGATTCTGTTACGATTTCTAATGAATGTCCGTGGTTAGAGGATAGTAATGACGCTTTGTTAGTAGCTCAAAAACTAGGGATTCCTTTTCAAACCATTGATTTGAGTGAGCAGTACAAGGAAAAAATCGTTGATTATATGTTCAGCGAATATGAAAAAGGACGCACTCCTAATCCTGATGTTTTATGTAATCGCGAAATCAAGTTTGATGTTTTTATGAAAATAGCCCTTTCTTTAGGCGCTGACTACGTAGCTACAGGACATTATTGCCGAAAAGGGGAAATTGAAGTAGATGGAAAACCAATGTATCAATTATTAGCTGGTGTTGACGCAAACAAAGACCAGTCTTACTTTTTATGCCAATTATCACAAGAACAATTGAGTAAAGCGCTATTCCCTATTGGTGAATTGACAAAACCTCAAGTACGTGAAATTGCGGCAAAAATGGAATTGATTACCGCTGAAAAGAAAGATTCACAAGGTCTTTGCTTCATCGGAAAAGTGCGTTTACCGGAATTTTTACAGCAACAATTACAACCTAAAGACGGTTTAATTTATGAAGTAGCTGCAGAAAATCAATTGTATGCTCAAAAACAGATTAACTTCGATTCTATTGAAGAGAAATTGAAATTTGAAGCTTCAAATATTCATTACACTGCCGATGTGGCCAAATTAGTTGGTAAACATCAAGGCGCACATTATTATACTATTGGTCAAAGAAAAGGATTGAATGTAGGTGGAACAAAAGAGCCTTTGTTTATTATCGCTACAGATATTGAAACCAATACTATTTATACCGGACAAGGCCATAACCATCCGGGATTATACAAAAAAGCATTGTTTGTGGCTAATGATGAAGTGCATTGGATTCGTACTGATTTAAGTCTGAAACCTGGAGAAACAATGCAAGTTAAAGCCCGAATAAGATACCGTCAGGAATTGCAGGAAGCTACGCTTTTTCAGTTCGAATCAGGTATGTATGTCGCTTTTGATCAACCGCAATCTGCTATTACTCAAGGACAATTTGTTTCTTGGCATTTAGGTGAAGAACTTATAGGGTCGGGGGTAATTTCTTAAAAACTTTGCTTTTGTAAAGTCTCATTGTTTATCTTTGGTTTACCAAAATGAACTAACCATGAAACAAACTGTACTATTTTTATTATTCGCTTTCAGTTCTGCTTTCGGGCAGACCGAGGATGCTTGGGTGTATTTTACGGATAAACCGAATGCCCAAACTTTCTTTAATAATCCACTATCCGAATTAACTCAAAGATCGTTAGATAGAAGGACTACACAAAATATAGCGCTGGATATAAAGGATGCTCCTTTGCATGCGGCCTACGTTAATCAAATTACTGCGACGTCTGGAATTACTGTTTTGGCCAAATCAAAATGGTTGAATGCGTTGCATATTCAAGGAACGCAAGCAAACATAGCCGCATTGGGGAATTTGGCTTTTGTGAACAGAATCCAATATGCTAATCATTCATTAAATCCAGGCGGAAGAATGGCTCCAAAAGAAGGGAAAACTACAAAAACAAACAAGTGGTTGGATACTCAGGAGAATTTTGCCTATGGAAATTCGGCAGCACAGGTTCAAATGCTTAATTGTCATATTCTACATCAACAAAGTCATACCGGAGAAGGTAAAATAGTGGCTATTATGGACGCCGGTTTTCCGGGTGTAAATACAGCTTTACCTTTTAAAAGGCTTCGTGATAACGGATTAATTTTAGGCGGATATGATTTCGTTAATAACTCGACTAATTTTTATACAGGTAATTCACACGGAACAATGGTTTTATCCACCATGGGCGGTTATGCAACCAATCTGGTTGGTACAGCTCCTGATGCGCATTACTATTTGTTTATTACCGAAAATGTTGCTAGTGAATCCCCTTTGGAAGAAACCAATTGGATTGAAGCTGCTGAAGAAGCAGATAGATTGGGTGTCGATGTAATAAACACTTCGTTGGGGTATTTTGATTATGATAACGCTAGTTATAGTTATACATATGCTCACATGAACGGAACGGTATCAGTAATGGCGCGTGCGGTTGATATTGCTTTTTCAAGAGGAATGATTTGTGTGACTTCTGCGGGTAATTCCGGAGCAAGTGCCGAACCTCATATTGCCACTCCTGCTGATGCTGCATTGAATGTTACCGTAGGATCAGTTACTTCTGCAGAGGTAAAATCAGGATTTAGTTCCATTGGACCATCAGCTGACGGAAGAATCAAACCGGATCTTATGGCGATGGGTTCTGCATCTGTATTATCAAATACTTCGGGAACAATTACAACAAACAATGGTACTTCGTTTTCTTCGCCAATTTTAGCAGGAGCGATTACTTCGTTTTGGTCGGCTTTCCCTAATAAAACAAATGCTCAAATTGTACAATTGGTTAAAAGTTCTGCCGATAGGTATTCGACTCCAAATAACAATTATGGTTATGGTATACCTGATTTTCAGGCTGCTTTAGGTGCTGCTTTGTCTTCTGATGAATTTGAATTCGGAAAAATTAAAATGTATCCCAATCCGGTTAAGGATGTGGTAACAATAGATCTTCCGGAGCAATTATTAGGTGCAAAAATTGTAATCTATAATGCATTCGGCCAAAAAATAAAAGAAGAACAGATTTTGGAAAAAAACCAAAGAATTGCAATGCATAATTTGAATTCGGGAGTCTATATTTATACTATTTTGAATTCTGGATCAAGTGTTTCAGGAAAATTGATAAAACAATAATTAATGAATAAAATCACCCAACTTTTTAATATTAAATATCCTATCGTTCAGGGTGGAATGATTTGGAATAGTGGTTATAAATTGGCAAGTGCCGTGAGTAATGCCGGAGGATTAGGCCTAATTGGAGCGGGTTCCATGTATCCTAATGTGCTTCGTGAACATATTCAAAAATGTAAGAAGGCAACAAATAAGCCTTTTGGGGTTAATGTTCCTATGCTGTATCCGAATATTGAAGAGATCATGCAGATTTTAGTGGAAGAAGAAGTGAAAATTGTTTTCACATCGGCAGGAAATCCTAAAACTTGGACTGCTTTTTTAAAGGAACATGGAATAACGGTAGTGCATGTGGTGAGTAGTTCAAAATTTGCTTTAAAAGCTCAGGAAGCTGGTGTGGATGCTGTTGTTGCAGAAGGTTTTGAAGCTGGAGGTCATAACGGGAGGGAAGAAACAACGACGCTGACTTTGATCCCGATGGTGAAAGAAAAAATTGCAATCCCTTTGATTGCTGCTGGCGGAATTGCCACAGGTAGAGGAATGTTGGCTGCTATGGTTTTGGGTGCCGATGGTGTTCAAATGGGAAGCCGCTTTGCTGCAACTACTGAAAGTTCGGCACACGACGATTTTAAGAGAACCATTATTGATCTTGAAGAAGGTGGAACCCATTTAACATTGAAGGAATTGGCGCCAGTAAGATTAATCAAAAATAAATTCTATAACGATGTTCAGGAGTTGTATGCTAAATGCCCAACAACCGAAGAACTGAAAGAACTTTTAGGTAGAGCTCGTGCAAAACGTGGTATGTTTGAAGGTGATTTGGTAGAAGGCGAACTGGAAATTGGGCAAATTGCCGGATTGATCCGTGAAATTAAACCTGTTGCTGATGTTGTTGAGGAAGTTATCGCCGAATTTGAATTGGCCAAAAAAGAAGTGTCAACGTTTTAAATTTTATATGAAATCATACATTAAAATATTTTTATTCGTGCTGTTTTTAGGAACAGCAGCTCAAGCACAAGTCTATCGTTTTGAAGTTTCTGCCGTGAGTATGTCAGTAAAGGAAAAAGGAAAGTGGAGTAATTTTACTCCGTTTAAAGAAGCTAAAATTGTAGCTAGTTTGAATACTAAGAAAAATTACATCGCGGTTTATTCAGATATCGAACAGTATTTTAAGATTGAGAAATACTATGATAAAAAAATAGAAAACGGTAAGGAAGTTGTAGGTTTCGATTGCGCTGATCAATATGGTGAGCCTTGCTTTATAGAAATTCAGACCAAGAAAAAGGAAAATATGAGCCAGTTATACATCAATTACAATGATAGGATTTTGGTGTATAACATGAAATACGTGAAGAAATGATGAAAAAGATAACACTTGTACTGTCGCTGTTAGCTATGGGATATGCTACTGCGCAAAAATCAACCAAAAAAGAGACGGCTGAACCACAAAAACCAAAATTAGTTGTTGGGATTGTTGTGGATCAAATGAAAATGGAATATTTATATCGTTTCGCCGATGATTTTTCTGAAAACGGATTCAAACAGTTAATGAAGGATGGATATACCTTTCATAATATGCATTATAATTATATGCCAACTTATACTGCGCCTGGACATGCTTCGGTATATACGGGAGCTACGCCTGCAATCCATGGTATCGTTGGGAATGAATGGTATCACCGTACATTAGGAAAAGACGTGTATTGTACTGATGATGATGCTGTGAAAACAATTGGAAACGGAACAGAAACAGAAGGTAAAATGTCTCCTAAAAATCTTCAGGCTAGTACTATTACCGATGAATTGCGTCTAGCTACAAATTTCAAAGGAAAAGTTATTGGTATGAGTCTTAAAGACCGTGGTGCTATTTTACCTGCCGGACATTTTGCTAATTGGGCATTTTGGTACAGTAAAACGGGTTCTTTTATTTCCAGTACATTTTATGGAGAAAATCTTCCGACTTGGGTGAACGAATTTAATAATGAAAAGAATTACGAAAAATATGCTGCAGAAGGTTGGAACTTATTCAAACCTAAAGAAGTATACAATGAAAGTTTGCCTGATGATAATCCTTATGAAGGGAAATTGTATAAAAAAGCCCCTTTTTTCCCTTACAACATGAAGGAAATGATGGATGCTAATGATCCGGGCGTTTTAAGAGCAAGTCCACAAGGGAATAATTTATTGGCAGATTTCGCCAAAAGAGCAATTGTTAAAGAAGAATTGGGGAAAGACGATATAACCGATTTCTTAACGGTTAGTTTTTCTTCTACTGATTATATTGGTCATAATTTCGGTCCGCGTTCTATCGAATTACAGGATACATATTTGCGTTTGGATCAAACTATTGCCGAGTTTTTGCAATACTTGGATACGACAGTTGGAAAAGGGAATTATTTGATTTTCTTAACCGCTGATCACGCTGGAGCTGAAAATGTAACTCATTTGAAGGATAATAAATACCAAGTGGAGAGTATTAGTGAAAAGAATGTGGAACAATCAATTGCTGAATTTTCTAAAACCTATTTTGGTGATGATTTGTTGTTGAATTATTCGAATTATAATGTATTCATCAACAAAACCAAAATAAAAGAAAAAGGACTGGAATTAATTCGTGTGAAACAAGCTTTTAAAGAGTTCTTGATGACTCAGAAACATATTAAACGAGTATATACCGAAGAAGAAATTTTAGCTTCTTCTGGTGCCGATTATTATCTTGAATTCATGGCTAAAGGCTTTGATGCGACGCAAAACGGAGATTTGATCGTATTGGATAAACCTGGATATATCGAGTATTATGGAACAGGAACTTCTCATGGAACGCCTTATTCTTATGATACGCACGTACCGTGTTTGTTCTACGGTTGGAATATCAAAAAGGGCGAAAGTCACGATAAAAAAGAAATCACACAAATTGCTCCTACATTAGCACAGAAATTAAAGATTACATTTCCTAATGGAACGGAAGCCAAAGTAATGACAGAAGTTCTAAATAAATAAAAGCAAACGCCTCAGTTTAATGAGGCGTTTTTTATGGAATAATGTGTAAAAAATAATCAGCCTCTATTTCTAAAGGCTGATTATGATTCTTATTGGAAAATTTTAGAAATCAATTTCGATTTGGTTTTTCAATAAATCTTCAAAAGTTTCGCGTTGACGGATAAGTTGTGCTTTGCCATCTTTCCATAAGATTTCGGACGGTTTGTAGCGTGAGTTATAGTTGGATGACATACTGAAACAATATGCACCTGCATTTCTGAAGCTTAAAATGTCGCCTTCTTTGATTTCTGCAATACGGCGGTTAGTGGCAAAAGTATCAGTTTCACAAATATAACCAACAACCGAATAGAAACGCTCTTTTCCTTTTGGGTTAGAAATGTTTTCGATGAAATGTTCTGATCCATACAACATAGGGCGAATCAAATGATTAAATCCGGTGTCAATTCCCGCAAATACAGTAGATGTAGTTTGCTTGACTACATTTACTTTGGCTAAGAAATAACCTGCCTCACTTACCAAGAATTTACCGGGTTCAAAAGCCAATGTTAATTCGCGACCGTATTCTTTCTCGAAAGCCAAAAAACGGCGGGTTAACTTTTTACCCAATTCTTCAACATTGGTTTCAATGTCTCCTTTTTTGTAAGGTACTTTGAATCCGCTTCCGAAATCAATAAAATCCAATTCTTTGAAATGTTTCGCAGTATCGAATAAAATTTCAGCAGCATATAAAAAGACTTCAATATCCAAAATATCCGATCCGGTATGCATGTGAATTCCGTTGATATGCATGCCGGTGTTTTCTACAATTCTTAAAATGTGTGGTAATTGATGAATTGAAATACCAAATTTACTATCAATATGTCCTACAGAAATATTTGAATTTCCCCCAGCCATGACATGTGGATTGATACGGATACAAACGGGTGTTTTTGGGTGTTTGGCACCAAATTGTTCTAATATGGAAAGGTTGTCAATGTTAATTTGAACTCCTAATGTAGCTACTTCTTCAATTTCATCCATAGAAACACCATTGGGTGTATAGATGATATTTTGAGGCTCAAAACCTGCGTGTAGTCCCAGTTGTACTTCCTGGATGGAAACTGTGTCCAATCCCGAGCCTAACTGTTTAAAAAGTTTTAAAATGGATACATTCGATAAGGCTTTTACAGCATAGTTAATGCGTAATTTTTCTACCTTAGAAAATGCATTGGTTAATCGGTGATACTGTGAAGCAATTTTTTCGGCATCATAGACATATACTGGTGATCCGAATTCCTGCGCGATTTGTAATAACTGATTTGATTCCATTCTTTAATTTTTTTGCAAAACTAAAGTTACAAAATCTGAATCACAAATAAATAAACAAAACATATAAAAATAAAACAATATGTTATATTTGTAACAAATTATAGTTTTACTAATTTCAATGCAACTCCATCATTGGCTAATTGATTGATGTATAATTCGTTGCTGTTGAAGTAATAACATCCCATATCGATTTCATTTATGGAAATGGTTTCAGTACAATCATTCCCAACTTCTACATGATGGAGTGTATAAGGATAGTAACCGCTTTCGAATGCATCGTATTCGTGTTCGTTGTCATTATTGATTACAGTGACGTTGGAATCATTAAAAGTCCATGTGATGGCTCCCGTAGGATAATTATTTTCGATACCGGATATTGTGCCTGATAACCGAATCAAGCTCCAAGTTCCTTTCAAATTGTTTTCGGCTTCATCATCTTTGTCAGTGCATCCGCCAAAAAGGAATAACCCAAAGAAGAGGTATAAAGAAAAGGTTTTCATAATTAATTGTTTTAGTTGTTTTTACAATATTGATGTGGCAAATAAAGTTTGGTTGCGTTTTTTTAACGAAATAATGATTATGTGGTGAAATAAAAATTCAGACTACTGTAATATTGTTGCGGAATTTATTATTTTTGTGGCACTTTTAAATAAGTCAAAATCTTTATTATGAATTTACACGAGTATCAAGGAAAACAAATATTAGCTAGCTACGGAGTACGTGTGCAACGTGGTTATGTAGCAAATAACGCTGAAGAAGCGGTTGCAAAAGCGAAACAACTTACAG
>DATEDY010000234.1:0-5665 GCA_035281405.1 Flavobacterium sp. | reverse complement strand
AATTTAAAGTAACGAGCCAAGGCACTCATTCCGATGCCTCCTATACCTATAAAATAAACGTTATGTATTTGATTTAAATTCATTTAATCAACTTTATTATTTCATCAGCAATTTGCTTAGTCGCATCAGGCAAAGCCAATTTTTTAATATTCTCACTTAAACTTTCCTGTTTGCCTTTATCTTTCAATACTGCTTCAAAAACAGTTTTAAACTGGACATCCAATTCATTCTCATTCATTAGAATGGCACCATGTTTATCTACAATCGCCTGAGCATTTTTAGTTTGATGATCTTCAGCCACATTGGGTGATGGGATAAAAATTACCGGTTTCCCAACAATAGCCAATTCTGACACAGATGAAGCGCCCGATCTTGAGATTACCAAATCTGCAGCAGCATATACCAAATCCATTCTGTCAATAAAAGCAAGAACCTGAACGCCTTCTTTTTTAGAAAATTGTTGGTATTCTTCCAAATACAATTTTCCGCATTGCCATATGATTTGAACGTCTTGAGTTAGCAACCAGTCCAATTCTTTAGCAATCAACTGATTGATTCTTCTGGCACCCAAACTCCCTCCTAAAATCAGCACCGTTTTTTTTTGAGCATCCAACTTAAAATAAGCTAAAGCTTCGGTTCTTTTATCTTCAACAGCAATCAAATCCTGTCGAACCGGATTACCTGTTAGTATCATATTATCTTTTGGAAAAAATCGTTCCAAATTTTCATAAGCCACACAAATTTTATTGGCTTTTTTACTCAATAGTTTATTAGTAATTCCCGGATAAGAATTTTGTTCCTGAATAACTGTTGGAATTCCCAACAAAGAAGCTACCTTCAAAACTGCGCCACTGGCGAAACCTCCAGTACCGATAACCACGTCAGGCTTAAATTCCCTCACAATAGCGAATGATTTAGCCAAACTTGACAATAACTTAACCGGAAACATCGCATTTTGAAGTGTCAGTTTGCGTTGAATACCTGCAATCCATAAACCTTTGATAGGATAACCAGCCTGCGGAACCTTTTGCATTTCCATTTTATCGCTCGCACCAACAAAAAGAATATCGGCTTTCGGGAAACGGGCTTTTAACTCATTAGCAATCGCAATCGCCGGATAGATATGCCCTCCAGTTCCACCTCCACTAATAATAAATTTTGGATTCTCCTTCATCTTTATTTATTTAAAACCGCATTCATAGGATTTGCAACATCTTCAATAGAATAGCCTTCATTGAATTCCTCTTCTTCTTTTTCTTCTTCGGCTAATTCCCTATCAATAATTCTTTGTAATGCTTCATCTCTTTTTTGTTTATCCAGATTTTCTTGAGCAATTTCTTCTTCTTTTTTGGTTACATTCAAAATGATTCCCAAAGCAGCACATGTCATCCAAATGGAAGTACCACCACTACTGATCAAAGGCAATGTTTGTCCGGTTGTAGGCAATAATTCCACCGCTACACCCATATTGATAAAAGCCTGAAAGATGATTGGAAAACCCAGACCAGCAACCACCAGCTTCCCAAAGACTGTTGGTGCTTTATATGAAGCGATTACAAATCGAATAAACAAAATCAGGTAAATCAGGATAATAAAGAATGCACCCGCAAGTCCTAACTCTTCCACAATAATGGCAAAAATGAAATCGGAAGAAGATTGCGGCAAAAAGTTTTTCTGCACACTCTTACCCGGACCTAAACCATAAACTCCACCGGAAGCTATGGCTGTTTTTGCTTTTTCGATTTGGTAATCATCTTCATCAGGTACGTCTGACGTAAAATTTTCTATACGGCTAATCCATGTATCTACACGATTAGGAAAGGCATCTGGAAAAGCTTTAACCAATAACACAAAAAAGGCAAAAGCTAAAACACCCATTCCTACAATTACAGCACTGTTTTTAATCGGATATCTCCCTACAAATGTCAACATCAACACCATTGAAAAAATCAAAGCTGTGGTTGAGAAGTTTGCGGGTAAAATCAATGCTAGCGTAATAAACACTGGAATCCAAAGTTCAACGAATGACTTCTGAAAAGTCATCTCTTCTATTTCTGTCTTGGATAGATATCGGGCAACATATAAAAACAGTACAATTCCGGCAAAGGCAGATGGCTGGAATGTAATACCTACAAACGGCACCGAAATCCAACGACTTGCATTAGCACCATCAATCATGGTTCCTTTAAGCATGGTATATGCCAACAATACCCAAGCTATAGGCAACAACACTCTTGATATACTTCTAAAATAATGGTACGGAATTTTTTGCACCTGAAACATAATCCAGATACCTGCTGACAAATGAACTAAATGCTTTACCAGATACACCAAAGTATTACCAGTACCGTGTTTTTGATATGCCAAATTACTACTTGCGCTATACACTGGTATAAAAGAGATCAGAGCCAATAGTGCTACCATTGCCCAAATCACTTTATCTCCTTTTAAATTATGTATTAACGTTTTCATATCTAATTACTTTAAGCATTAAACCGAAGCCTAATACTTTTTTTATTATAAATTCTGCACCGCTTGCTTGAACTGACGACCACGGTCTTCATAATTCTCGAACAAATCAAAACTTGCACAAGCAGGCGACAATAATACTGCATCACCTTTTTCTGCAATTTTGTAAGCCTGTCTTACCGCCTCCACCATGCTTGACGCTTCAACTAAAGTATCCACTACGCCAGCAAAAGCATCAATTATTTTTTTATTATCAATACCTAAACACACAATAGCCTTTACCTTTTCGTTTACTAGAGGCATCAACTCTGTATAATCATTTCCTTTATCAACACCACCTACAATCCAAACTGTTGGCGTTGTCATACTATCCAAAGCGAAGAAAGTTGCATTTACGTTAGTTGCTTTAGAATCGTTGATGTATTGTACATTTTGGATTTTAAGCACTTTTTCCAAGCGATGCTCCACACCTTGGAAATCAGAGAGACTTTCACGAATGGTTTCTTTTCTGATTTTCAACAACTGTGCAACTGTAGCTGCTGCCATGGCGTTTTTAACGTTGTGTTTTCCTTCTAATGATAATTGATTTGTTGGCATAACAAAGTGTTCTTTTGTGGTATTGATATTAATATTGTTTTCTTCTAAAAAGGCTCCAAAATCCAATGGTTTTGTTAGTGAAAAAGGAACCAGTTTTGCTTTGGTGGTATTGTTTTCCAGCCAATTTTTTATAGCTTCATCGTCTGCATCATAAATCAGATAATCCTCTTCGGTCTGATTCATGGTAATTCTAAATTTCGCAGCGATATAATTTTCATATTTGTAATCGTATCGGTCCAAATGATCCGGACTTATATTAGTAATGATAGCGATGTGCGGTTTATAGGTTTCGATTCCGTCCAACTGAAAACTACTCAGCTCCAGCACATACGTATCGTATTTCCCTTCAGCAACCTGCCAAGCAAAACTTTTACCGATGTTTCCAGCCAACCCAACATTCAAACCACCTTGTTTCAGCAAATGATATGTCAACATTGTAGTTGTAGTTTTACCGTTACTGCCGGTAATTCCGATGGTAACAGCATCAGTAAACTGATTGGTAAATTCAATTTCAGATAAAATCGGAATGTTCGCTTTAACAAGTTTCTTAACGATTGGTGCTTTATCCGGAATCCCTGGACTTTTCATTACAACATCCGCATTGAGAATCAAATCTTCGGTATGCTTTTCGTCTTCAAATTTGATTTTATGAAGCGACAACACTTCTTTATAGTTGTTTTTTATCTGTCCAAAATCAGACACAAAAACCTCATATCCTTTTTTCTTTCCTAGGATAGCAGTACCTACACCACTCTCTCCTCCACCTAAAACTACTAATCGCATATTATCTTAATTTTAGGGTTACAATTGACACAATGGCTAATAAAATTCCGACAATCCAGAAACGAGTTACGATTTTACTCTCGTGATACCCTTTTTTCTGATAGTGATGATGCAAAGGCGACATTAAAAAAATGCGACGCCCTTCACCATATTTTCGTTTCGTATATTTAAAGTAAGCCACTTGAATTACTACCGATAGATTTTCAGCTAAGAAGATTCCGCAGATCACAGGAATCAACATTTCTTTACGAACAGCAATTGCCAATACAGCGATTACACCACCAATAGTTAAACTTCCGGTATCGCCCATAAATACAGCTGCCGGATAACTATTATACCATAAAAATCCAACCAAAGCACCAACGAAAGCCGCAATGAACACTGTCATTTCTCCGGAATTCGGAATAAACATGATATTCAAATAATTAGAAAAAATGATATTTCCCGAAACGAAGGTAAAAACACCCAGAGCGACGACAGATATTGCTGAAGTTCCTGCAGCCAAACCATCGATTCCATCAGTTAAATTTGCTCCATTGGAAACTGCAGTAATAATGAAAATTACGATAGGAATAAATACCAACCAAGCCCAATTTTCATAACCATCACCAGTCCATGATAACAATTCGGCATAATCAAATTCGTTATTCTTGAAAAAAGGAATGGTAGTAGCTGTTGATTTTTCTTCCAAAGAAACTGGATTGATCGTATTTTGAACCGAATTCACAACAATTTTTGTTTGTTGCGTATCTTTTCTCACTGTAACACCAGGATGAAAATACAAAGTAGCACCAACGATTATACCCAAACCAATTTGACCAATCACCTTAAAAATACCTTTTAAACCTGCCTTATCTCTCTTGAATACCTTAATATAATCATCAAGGAAACCAATAAGCCCCATCCACAGCATGGAAACGATTAAAAGAATGATATAGATATTATTCAGTTTTGCCAATAGAAATACCGGAATCAAGGTGGAAAAAATAATAATAATTCCTCCCATGGTTGGTGTACCCGCTTTTTGCGTTTGCCCTTCCAAACCTAACTCACGAACCGTTTCTCCAATTTGCTGGCGGCGTAAAAAACCGATGACACGTTTACCATAAATAGTAGACAGCAATAAAGACATAATGATAGCTAATGCCGATCTAAAAGTGATATACTGGAAAACTCCCGTTCCCGGAACGTCTAAAGTTTTATCTAAATATTCAAATAAGTAGTATAACATACCTTAAGGTTATTTGTTAAGTTGTTCTAATATTTCTTTTACAATTTTCATATCATCAAAATCGTGACGTACACCGTTGATTTCTTGATAAGTTTCGTGTCCTTTACCGGCAATAACTATTATATCATTCGGTTCGGCCATTTGGCAAGCTGTTTTTATTGCTTGTTTTCTGTCTAAAATCGAAACATATTTTTTAAAATTTTCTGCTGAAATTCCAGCTTCCATTTCATTGATAATTACCTGTGGATCTTCAGTACGCGGGTTATCCGAAGTGATAATGACGTTATCACTCAGTTCCGCTGCGATTTTTGCCATTATTGGTCGTTTCGTTTTATCTCTGTCGCCACCACAACCTACCACAGTAATTAATTTTTCATTTTTAGTACGGATATCATTTATCGTATTCAAGACATTTTCCAAGGCATCAGGCGTATGTGCATAATCCACCACTGCCGTAATTTTACCATTTGAAACGATGTATTGAAATCTTCCTGAAACACTTTCCAATTCAGACAACAACCGCAATGCTTCAATTTTTTCAATCCCTAATTCCACAGCAACTGCATAAATTGCTAATAAATTATA
>DATEDY010000233.1:0-5714 GCA_035281405.1 Flavobacterium sp. | reverse complement strand
ACTTCACTATCTACCTTATCAGTAGCGATTTCAAGTACCGCTTCATCCATTTCAATTTTATCTCCAACCTTTTTCAACCAGTTGGTTACCGTTGCTTCCGCAACACTTTCTCCCATTTTGGGCAGTTTCAATTCGAACTTTGCCATATTCTTAAACTAAAGTTGTGTTTTCTAATTTGGTTTGCAAAATTACTAATTATTTTGATTTATAATTTTACAAAATGTAATTTTTTACTTGATTTCAATGATTTGACCTCTATCATTACTGCTATTACTTCCTATACAATAAGATGTGTTTTCAGGAATAATTTTAAAAGTGAATCCTTCGTTCTTGTTTTTCTCCATAAAAGCAATTATTATTTTAAACGAAAAACTATGGTTATCCAATAGGATTTCTATTTGCTTTTTTGAATAATTTTGATGCGAAAATAAAGCATTTTCATCAATATCGGCAATACGAATTACCTTTTTTTGCAATTGCTTCTCTAATTTATCTCTCAGGTTTTCATTATGAGAAAACAGTATATATTCATCAATATTCAAAACTATTTGTTCAGCCTGATTTTTCTTTGCCAAAACAAAAACAAAAGATCCAAATCGCATCAACAAATCAAAAACAATTGAACCACCAAAATGCTTTTTATAGAAGAATTGCATCGCTTCCCTAAAACGCTTCATATATGTATTATCACGAATGGTGCTTTCTCCTTTATAATGAATGACCGAAGTTTCGTGGAAATAATAATTCCGCTTTCCCTTTTTCAGAACCGAATAACTTAAATCAATATCATCCGAATACATAAAGCAGTTTTCATCAAAACCACCCACTTCAAGATATAAATCTCTTTTCATTACCATAAAAGCTCCAACGAGAATAGCTATTTTCCCCGATTGATTTTCGGATAAATGCTGAGCATAATACTGATTGAACAATTTAGAATTAGGAAAAAATTTATACAGACTAAAGATTTTAGTGAAAGCAACCCAAGGCGTAGGAATACCTCGTTTAGATTCCGGTAAAAAATTTCCGGTTCCGTCGACGAGTTTACAACCTACAATACCAAAATCCTGTTCTGACCTCGCGAATTCCAGCATCTTCACAAAAGTATCTTCAGCCACAACAGTATCAGGATTTAAAATACAAATGTATTCCCCTTTGGCGTGAGCGACACCAATATTATTCCCTTTGGGAAAACCTAAATTGGATGTATTTTCAATGAGCTTTACATGAGAAAAACGTTCTTTCATCATAGCACAACTATCATCCTTAGAATCATTGTCAACTACAATTATTTCACCATCAATACCTTCAAGTGCTTTCTGAACACTTAAAACACATTGCTGCAGAAAATAACTAACATTATAATTAAGGATAATAACTGATAATTGCATGTTGCGAAAATAACCATTAATAAGAAATTTCAGAAATTAACACCAGATTAAATCGTCATTTTGGTTTTATTAATAACTTCGAAAAAAAATTACCACATGAAATTCATTGCTAAAATTTTACTTTTTTTATTTACTCTTAGTGCTTTTTCCCAATCACAAATTGAAAAAGATTATGATAAGAAAGAAGTCTATATCCCAATGCGTGACGGCATAAAATTATTCACCAGTATCTATATTCCAAAAGATATTTCCAAAACAAATAAATACCCATTTTTAATGGAGCGTACATGTTACAGCGTAGAACCTTATGGTGAAAAAAAATACAGCGAAGTCCTCGCACTAAATAAGTTTTTAGAAAAAGACAAATACATATTTGTTTTTCAAGACGTTAGAGGAAGATATATGAGCGAAGGCACTTTCACTAACATGACACCTCAAGTGGAACATAAAACCAAAAAAGATGTAGATGAAAGCACTGACACCTATGACACGGTAGATTGGCTGATTAAAAACATCGGCAACAACAACGGAAAGGTCGGACAATACGGTGTTTCTTACCCTGGATTCTATTCTGCAGTTGGTACATTAGCGAATCATCCTGCATTAGTTGCTTCTTCTCCACAAGCTCCTGTTTCCGATTTCTTTTTTGATGATTTTCATCACAATGGTGCTTTTGTGATGAGTTATTTCAGAACATTTCCAGTTTTCGGTGTTCAAAAAAGCAAAGCAGAAGAAAACCATTGGTTCCAAGATCAAATGATCAAATCGCCTTCTAAAGACGGTTCTATATTGTATAATAATTTAGGCACTTTGAAAGAAGCTGTTGATCAATATTACAAAGACAATTTCTTCATGCAGGAAATCATCAATCATCCAAATTATGATACATTTTGGCAAAAACGAAACCTGTTACCCCATCTAAAAAACATCAACCATGCCGTACTGACTGTTGGTGGTTGGCTTGATGCTGAAGATTTATCCGGACCTCTAAACATTTACAAAACCATTGAAAAAAACAATCCAAAAGCCAAAAACACTATTGTTATGGGGCCATTTTCACATGGCGGTTGGGCTTTAGAAAAAGGGAAACATTATCACAATGACATTTATTTTGGTGACAGTATCTCAACATTCTTTCAGAAAAACATTGAACGTAAATTCTTCCATCATTATCTGAAAGGAAATTCAAAAGAAGCAGTAGCCTTACCTGAAGCTTATATGTTTGACACTGGTAAGAAGCAATGGAATGAGTTTAACAATTGGCCTCCTAAAAACACGGTGAAAGTTCAATTTTACTTAGCCAACAATGGAAAATTATCAAATTCAAAACCCGAATCAAGAGGCAATACAGAATATTTCAGTGATCCCAGTAAACCAGTTCCAAGTAGTTTAAATTACGCAGAATTAAACGGATTTACTCCTAAAAACTACATGAGTGAAGACCAACGTTTCGCAGTAAGTCGTCCTGACGTTATCACATTTACCACCGATTATTTAACCGAAGACATTACACTTGGCGGAGAAATAATGGCAAAACTAAACATTTCAACTACAGGTACAGATGCCGATTTTATCGTTAAATTAATTGATGTATACCCATTAGACGAACCACAAAACAATGAAAAGCCAACTATTTTATACGCTAATTACCACCAAATGGTACGTAGTGAAATAATGCCGGCACGTTTCAGAAACAGCTTCGAAAAACCAGAAGCCTTAACTCCAAATCAAATTACTGAAGTTAAATTCAGACTGCAGGATGTTTTACACACATTCAAGAAAGGTCACAAAATTCAGATTCAGGTTCAAAGCACATGGTATCCATTAATGGCTGTTAATCCGCAAAAATTTTTAGAAAATCCATATTTAGCCGAAAAAGACGATTACACCAAAGCATTTATCAAAGTATTCAACGATAGCCATCTCGAAGTTGATGTTATCAAATAATAGCAAAGCTGTCTTTTTAGGCAGCTTTTTTATTTCCTCATAGTTAACTCAATACAAAAGATTACTTTTGCAAAAAAATTACACAGTGAATTATTTATCAGTAGAAAATATATCGAAGTCTTTTGGCGAACGTACTTTGTTTGAAAACATTTCATTCGGAATCAACAAAGACCAAAAAATAGCCTTCATTGCCAAGAATGGATCAGGCAAAACCTGCATCATGAAAATCATCAATGGAGAAGACGAACCGGATACCGGACAGGTGGTTGTACGTAAAGATATTAAAATGGCTTTTTTGTCACAAGATCACAATCTACAAGACG
This sequence comes from Flavobacterium sp., assembly GCA_035281405.1. GTDB lineage: Bacteria > Bacteroidota > Bacteroidia > Flavobacteriales > Flavobacteriaceae > Flavobacterium. Next base: position 2,053 of record DATEDY010000233.1, on the reverse strand, counting down.
AATTAACTATTGAGGAAAGTATTTTCGCTTCAGATAATGAAATATTAAAAGTCATCGAGCGTTACGAAAAAGCATTGGAAACTCCTGAAGATGAAGAAGCTTACCAAAAAGCTTTTGATGATATGGACCGCCACAATGCTTGGGATTTTGAAACCCAGTTCAAGCAAATTTTATTCAAACTGAAACTGGAAGATTTTAAACTGAAAGTCAAAAATCTTTCCGGAGGACAAAAAAAGCGTTTGTCATTAGCCATCATTTTGATTAATCGACCGGATTTATTGATATTAGATGAGCCAACCAATCACTTGGATTTAGAAATGATCGAATGGTTGGAAAGCTATTTCGCAAAAGAAAACATCACCTTGTTTATGGTAACGCACGACCGTTTCTTTTTGGAACGTGTTTGTAACGAAATCATCGAATTGGACAATGGGAAATTATACCAATACAAAGGCAATTACTCGTATTATTTAGAGAAGAAAGAAGAAAGAATCACTTCTGAAAATGCCAGTATTGACAAAGCCAAAAACCTGTTCGTAAAAGAATTGGAATGGATGCGTCGCCAGCCTAAGGCACGTACTACAAAATCAAAATCACGTCAGGATGATTTTTACGTTATCAAGGAAAAAGCGCAAAGCCGTCGTAAAGAAAATGTAGTCGAATTAGAGATTAACATGGAACGCATGGGTACAAAAATCATCGAGCTTCACAAAATTTCTAAAAGATTCAACGATAAAATCATTTTACAAGATTTCAGTTTCGATTTTCAACGAGGCGAACGTGTAGGTATCATCGGAAAAAACGGAACCGGTAAATCTACTTTCTTAAATTTACTAACAGGAACTATCCCGTTAGATGGTGGAAAAGTCATTAAAGGCGACACCATCAAAATTGGCTATTATACTCAAAGCGGAATTAATCCGAAGCCCGGACAACGTGTAATTGACATCATCAAAGAATATGGCGAATACATTCCGTTGGCAAAAGGACGTATTATCTCGGCATCGCAATTATTGGAACGTTTCTTATTCGATTCCAAAAAGCAATACGATTTTGTTGAAAAATTAAGTGGTGGCGAATTAAAACGTTTGTATTTATGTACCGTTTTGATTCAGAATCCGAACTTTTTAATTCTAGATGAGCCAACCAATGATTTGGATATTGTAACATTAAATGTATTAGAAAGTTTCCTTTTGGATTATCCGGGTTGCTTGCTGGTAGTTTCGCACGACCGTTATTTCATGGATAAAATCGTGGATAATTTATTTGTCTTCAGAGGCAATGGAGAAGTAGAGAATTTCCCTGGTAATTATTCTGATTTCAGAGCTTATGAAGACAGTGCCGATGTAGCACAAAAAGAAGACAACAAAGCCGAAAAGAAAGACTGGAAACAGCAAAACAACACTTCTGGTTTATCGTTCAACGAACAGAAAGAATTTCAGAAGATCGAAAAAGAAATCAAAGAATTGGAGCTGAAGAAAAAAGAAATCGAGCAATTGTTTTCTGACGGAAAAGTAGCTGATGCTGATATCGAAAAGAAAGCCAATGAATTACAGAATGTAATTAAGAAAATAGAAGCAAAAGAGGAACGTTGGTTTGAACTTTCCGCAAAAATTGAAGAGTAATTGGGTAACCTGCAAAGAGTGATTTTTTTATCCGATTAATCACAAATCGCTTATAAAATGCTACACATCATAAAATCTTACATACAATTCCTTTGGCACTCCAAAAATCAGCATGGAGTACATTCGCCATTTGTATTTGATTTAGTGACTAAGTGTTTTTACGACAAGAAGCAAAAAAAGGAATACAACATTTTAAAAGAATACCGAAATTCGTTACTTCAAAACAAAAACACTATTGAAGTAACCGATTTCGGAGCGGGTTCACGGGTTTTCAAATCCAATACTCGTCAGATTTCAAAAATTGCACAAACCGCTGGAATTTCTCCCAAAAGAGCCGAATTATTATATCGCATTACTGATTATTTTCAACCCAAAAATATTTTGGAGATTGGAACCTCATTAGGATTAGCAACTTCAGCACTATCGCT